>CAMWQX010000061.1 GCA_947176475.1 uncultured Bacillota bacterium | reverse complement strand
ATCTAATTCTTCCCCAGTATATTTTTCACCAATAAAACCAAAGCTCTTATATAAATTGACAGCTACTTGCATTTCGGTTTCATCAGTATATAATCTCAAGTTCTTCTTACCTTCAAATAAGGCTTTTTCCATTGACCATTTTAAAACTTGTTTACCATATCCACGTCCCTGATACTCGGGTAAAACGCCAAACCATGCTAACCACATATCATCGGGATAATCAGGATAATAATAAAGTCCCGTTATCGCAATTGGTTTATTGTTTAGATAGGCTAAATAGTATTTAACATTATCATCAGGATAAGGAAGATTAGTTAGGGATATAAATATATCATGATCAAGACTATCTAAAATATTTAATAATCCATCTTCATCAAAAATACTCCTTTGAACGTCTATGGCTTCTAAGGCATTGGAAAAATCAACTATTTTAAATTCTAAATTTTCATTCATGCAACTGATTTTCCTTTCTTTTCTATTGTTATATCATGATCTATGGGACGATTCTTAGAAAGATAATATAAATAATCATATAAACCGCGATATTCCTTTCCTTCTCCTAAAAGTGTAGCTCCTAAATCTTTTTGGCATTCGTCTTGAATAACTGATTCGATTCGTCTGACTACAACATTTTTGGATATTTCATCAGGAATAGTTCGCATAAAATATGGATTGATGACTTCACGCATATTTTCATATTTATAGACCCAGTCAGTTAAGGGTGTGTCTAAGGCAGCCTTGCGTTCTTCAAATTCCTCGGGATTTCTTCCTTGACGGTCAAAGGTTGTTTTCATTGATTCTTCATCAAAATATGGAACAATTTTTAAAATTAAAATGGAATTAGGAAAATCTTGAAGCATCTCAAGGTATGCTTTTTCATTAGAAAAATCTACACAAGGAATTTTTCCCCTTTTTAAAGACTCTTCGATTTCTGATTTTTTTAAACCATATGATTCACCAGTTAAACTATTAACATAATGATAATCCATTGCTTCTATTTCTTCTTTTGTCAAACCAGCACGAACATCTTTTACATTGCTTTCATCGATGCGAGGTTTCCTTGTAGTATATTTACTTACTATTTCAATATTTGGATAATTGGGAAGAATAACTCTTTCTAAATAGGATTTGCCACTTCCCGTTTCTCCAGCAATAACAATTATAAAATTAGCTTCATTCATAAATTTTCACCTTATATATTAATTTTACTATAAATGATGAGTATCTACAATAAACACCAATTTTATTGACACATAAAAAATACACATTAAATAATGTGTATTTATTTTAATTATCTTCAGGTTTTAATTCTTTTTTAATACCATCTTTTTCTTCTTTTAAATTGGCTTCTTTGAGCATATTAGAATTTAATCTATCTTCAAATTCTATAGATGCTGATTCTTTCATTATGCCTTCAATGTTGTTAGATAAAGGATAATTAGCTCTAATAAATTCTTGCATACCAGGAATGATATTTTCAATATGATTAGATATATGATTATATAAGTTTTTGATGCGAGAAGTTTTTAAGTATTCGTTGGCAATGTTCATTACTTCTTCATTAGGTTTTAATTTAGCATCAAAGACATGGACGTGCCCACTTCCATCAGTTTTAAATTTAGATAAAGCGTGTCTAAAAGCATCTTCAACAAAGCCATCAATGCTGATGTAATGAGCATCACCATTAAGAATTTTTTCACCTATAAATATTGGTGAAACTTTATTAGATGGAGTTTTTAAAACATTGGTATATTTAACTATTCTCTTAGTTCCATTTTCTTTATTGCCAAATTCGCCTTCATCATTTTCAATGGCAATAGATAAACCAAATTCATCAAGTTCGTAATGGGTAATGATGTCTTCACCACTTGGTTCAGTTATGGTTATTTCAATACGTGGATCGTGAGTTACATTAACTAGACCATTACCTAATTCGATTCTAATTTGTCTTCCGTCATAGGTATCATCAGCAAGCTTTTTAAGACCATTGATAGATAAAATGTTACGATCAATTATACCACCATATGCTCCCCTACCATCAATAGTATACGAATACATTATGGAATACTCCCCATCTCTCGCAACTAATGAATATCTTCCTAAAGCTAGGTCAGTACGCATTTTATTTATTTTCTCACCATCGGCATGACATAAATAGAAATCATTTCCTTCTTGTTTTATAGAATAACCACTCATATGCATTACAGGTTCAATATGCGGATATTGAGTTTTAAATATTTCAAGGAATTCAGAAATATCTTCAGAAGATGTTTCTTCTTTTTCTTCAGAGACTTTTTTACCTGTTAGGGCTTCAATAGCTTCGTCAATTTCGCAAGGTTCATATCCGGAAATTATACCCGGAGTTCTATTGTCTAGTTCAACAATAACAGGAATCCCATCATTTTGCGCTTTCAGCTCTTCTTGGGGATAAGCATATTCAATTCTTTCAGCCGCCATTCCTAAAACCATTAATATTTCCACTAGTTGTGAATCCTCTGTCCAAATACGACCAGCACGATCCATAAATAGCATATCAACCGATTGTGGTTTTCTTAAATCTGGTAAAAGATCAATTAATTCTTTTATTTCCATTATGTGTTGATTGATTTTTTCGGTATCTAAATAGTAAATACCATTATTAATACCTTTCACGATAGAGCATTGCTTCGTAGGCCTTTCATCTTTAATATCGCTATCGGCAAACATACAAGACACGAATACTTTTTTAACTTTTTCCGGATCAATTGTTACATTAGATGATTTTTGAAGAATTCTAAAGAATTGTCTACTTAATTCTCTTTGTTCTTCATCAGTTTTAGCCTTTTTTAAAGAATCTATGATACTTCTTATTTCACTTTTAGAGCTATCATCTAATTTAGTCCAATCAATTTGAGGAAGATAATCGTAGTTTTTTCCTGTTAAGTCTTTTATTTCTTGTCTTAACTCCTTATCTTTTTTAGGAATTGCTGGTTCAGGATCATTGTAAGTTTTTACTACTTCTTCGACAAAATCTCTGTGAAGAAACATTTTAGTTACATGACTAAAGGTGTTATATTCATTTATCATGTTTTCTAGTTGAGACTTATCTCCCCTAATGGCTTCTAGGACAAGAGTACTTCCCAATCCTTTTTTAAATAGCATAGCTGCAACTTCAAAACAATGAGTTGGTTCGGCATCAACCATTTTCATAAATTTGTCAAGTTCATCTAAAGTATAGGCTTTCTTACCATAATAGTTAAACCAATGTGATAGTAAATCTTTTATTTCTTCTTTAGTATATTCATTAAACGCTTTAAGTTCCATATTATTCCCTCTTTTTCTATGACGAATATATTAACATAAAATTATAAATTTCTCAACATTTATGTAAAAGTGAAAAAATACACATAGATTACTATGTGTATTTGAAATTATTACTTTTTATTTTTTAATTCTTTTAATGTTCTATGGGCTTTTTCACATTTTAAATCAGCACCAGGAATAGCAAAAGAATTTAAAGTTTTTTCGATATCAACGGCAGGTGTCTCGGACATAACTTCTTCGACACTCTCTATAAATGGATAATTCTTGTGAATGTAATCTTTCATACCACTAACTTCTGCTTCTATATGTTCTAGAATGTGATAATATAGATTTTTTACTCTTGGTGTTTTTAAATATTCGCAAGCAATTTCATTGGCAATATCTCGCCCTGAAAAATTACAAATAGTTACATCAGGATTAGTACTAGTTCCGGCTTTATAATCTGCGGTTCTATGAGCATATTTAGCAGGAGCTTCCGGATACGTATTAGTTCTATCGATAGAAATATTGTAAGCTCTTCCATTTTGTTGTGCCTCATGAATAAGTAATGCTCCTTGATTAACAAATGGATTTGTCATAGTATTTGTATAATGTACTGCTCTATCTGTTCCATCTTCATAATTTCCAAAGGCACCAAAATTATTTTCAATTTCGAAACTCATATTATATGGTGTTGCATAATATTTAGTTATCTTTTCATCCTCTGAACCTGGTTCAACAATAGTTACTTCAAGTCTTGGAACGTCAGATACGTTGTGTAATCCGACACCTAATTCAATTTTTACTTCTTTACCAGAATAAGCTTCATCACGTTTTTTAACATTACTTACAGTAATGATGTCACGATATATTAATCCACCATCAGGATTTTGTCCATCACGTGAATAGATATATTCGACTTTAGTATCATTTACAACACCTTCATAAGAGAATCCCCCAAGAATTGGTGTAACAGATAATTCACAAAGTTTTTCACCCTTATTGTCATAGAGATAATAGTTCTCACCTTCTATGCTCATGGAATAACCAAGCATTTCGAATACTGGAGCAGCTTTTTTATAATGTTCTTCAAACGTTTCTTTAGCCATAACTCTTAATTTTTCTAGTGCCTCTTTTTCCTCTTCATGCTTTTTCTTTACCTCTTCGGGTACATATTTAGAAAATTCTTCTGGTTTTTCGCCAATTATTACTTCATCGGGATTTTTGGTAGTTTTATGAATTTCGGGAACTTTTCCAAATAATTTTTCCCATTCTTCACGAGGATAGGTATACTCAATTAGCCCACAGGCAATACCTAAGACCATTAGAAGTTCCATTGTTGGTTGTTCTCCTGTCCACTGTCTACCATTTTTATCAACGCATAAATTTGAAAATGATTGAGAGAAAATACTCATTGAATTTTCATCATCTGATAATGATTGCGGAAGCGGAATTAATGGAAGCATATCAATTAATGCTGCTATTTTAGATTTATTCTTATTTAATCTTTCTGTGTTAAAAATAAATTGACGAGCAATTCCTGCAACATAATTAAAATCTGATGTTGGCTCCCCATCTTTATATTCTTCTTCTTTAAATAAGCAATCCTGAAATAATTTATGAACATTTTTAGGATTAAGTTCAAGCTCTTCTTGATTTTCTGGTGTTGCTACTTCGGCAACATTTTCTTGTGTCTTTTTTTCTTCATTTTGTTTTATTTCCATATTATAAAAACTCCTTTTTTATGCAAGTTATAATATCATAAATAAGGAGTTTATACAATTAATTAAATATATTTTTTTTATTTTTCGCCATCAAAGTAGTCAACATTGTCATTTTTGCGATAAAAGGTGCTTGATATATTATGTTCAATAATACCAATTTTATCGGAATCAACATAGTGAATAATATCTGGTGAATTGGTCGTATCAAAATCAATATATAATAATGTGTCAGACGGAGAAGTGTTAGTTAATTTATGTGTTCCCTTTTTACCACGAGGGAAGACGATTATATCTCCTGTCTTAACTTTCAATTCTTCATCATCTGTTTCGATGATTCCTTCACCCTTGATGATGTAAAAACATTCTGTATTATATGAGTGATAATGCTTAGGAAAAGCAGAAGATTTTGGCATTATCTCATAAAAGCAAATATATGCTTGATCGAAATCTTTTCTTTCGGTTACCTCATACTTATTATAATCATATCCATCATGATCTTGTTTGTGTTTTGGTTTCATATCATTAAAATTTTTTAAAACTATTTTATCGTTCATAAATTATCTCCTTAAAGCTTTTAATTTCATTTTTAAGTCTTGTGCTGCTAGACTTCTTGCACTTACTTTATTTTTTTCTTCGGGATCAAGTTCTGCTAAAGTTAATCCATTTGGAAGTTCGAATATTTCATCAAAGCCAAATCCATTGGTTCCTCTGCGTTCGTAAGCTATCGATCCATTTAGAACTCCTTCACCTACGACATAGTCACTTCCATTATAGTAAACTAAGTTGCAAACAACTTGTGCGCTTCTATTCGGATATTTGTTTAATTCATTGATTAAATATTCATTACGCATTTCATCAGTTGCTAAATCACCTAGAAATCTATGTGTCATGATTCCGGGAAAGCCATCTAAAGCATCAATACAAAGTCCCGAATCATCAGCTATGGTTTCTTCATCAGCGATTCTATATATCTCTAATGCTTTCTTTCGAGCATTTTCTAAAAATGTATCTTGATCTTCAACTACATCGATATCTATATTTCTTTCATTTAAGGAATGAATTTCATATTCATCCAATATTTTTTTTATTTCTTTTAATTTTCCCTTATTATTCGTTGCAATTACTATACCCATACATCTCCTTTCGTTACTTTAAATTTATAAATTTTACTTGGTCGATAACCTTTTTTTGAGGATTCCATTGATACTTCCTCACAGTATTTAATTATTCTTTTTCTAAAGTTAGATTTGTCAACAGTGGTCTCTTTGATAAGTTCATAGACTCCTCGTACATCTTCTAATGTGAATGTATCTCCCATAAATTTAAAAATGATATCCGAAAAATCTAACCTTACTTTTAAATGTTTATAAGCCGTTATTATCTCTAGTAGACGTTTTTCTAAAGATAAATCATCAACATTAATTGTATGATAGTACTCAATATTATTGTTTTTTATTTTTTCTACTGTCTTAAATGCGTATTTATTATCGCCAAAAGTAATAACATTGTTATTTATGGCAAAGTCTATTAAAGTATAATTATCATCTAATTTTTTGATATCTTCAATATTCATTATAGCTAGATGAATAATATCTATAGCGTTGTCAATGTAATATTTTTCTTCTCCTAAAGTATAAACTTGTTCTAGATGAAATTTATCACTACTGATAATACTCTTAATGTGATTTCTTAAAGTGCTTTTAATGTCTAAAGCATCATTTAATCTAACAGATACAAGAT
>CAMWQX010000060.1 GCA_947176475.1 uncultured Bacillota bacterium | reverse complement strand
CCAAAAAAGAAGGTTAATTAAATTTACCTTCTTTTATTTATTATTTTTCATATTATTTATAACATCTTGAAAGAAATTATATGCTTCAAAGTCTTCAAACATTGCTCTTTCAAGACCACATATTTCATAAATACTTATATTAGTATTGAACTGTAAATATTCAGCGAATGCTTCTTCATTACTTTTACCAAGAAGTAAAGCCATCTGTACTTTTACAAATGCCCCATCAACTAACTGCTTAAGTTGAGATGGAAATTCAGGAGTTGAAGTAACGGCTTTTACTCTATCTATAATAAATGGCTTATCAACATTAGCTATTCTTCCACCATCACATCTATCTTTTATTGCTCTCATTGCTGGATGTTCTAAAAGTTTAAATATAAATTCGCCGATAACTAAATTTTCTAAGGTCTCTCTAACTTCTCTTTCCGTTGCTGATCTAATTGGATTAAGTTGATCATATTCTAAAACTTCACCTTGATATGTCTCTTCTTTAGTTTCTTCTTGTTCCTCATTTTGAACTTTTTCTTCTTCTGGCATACCAACTATTTCAAAAGCTAACATCTCGATAGCTGATAAAGTTGAAGGTGAATATAATACTTGTTCCCTTTTATATTGCATAAATGCTTCATCTTCTCTAAGTAATTTGACAAATTCATCATAAGTTTTGGCAGCTACATCATCACCCATTAAACCCTTAGCTTCTAAAAATTTATCATAAACTTTCTTAGTACCATATCTTAAAACTTCCTCTAAAGCATAAATTTCTAAAATAGATAAACTCTTTAAATCACTATCATATTTTTTGTGACTTTCTAACTTAAAATCCTCATCCGAATTATAATTCATTATAAATTGACCAATATATTCAACTTGTTCTTGATTAAAATTCATGAAATTCCCCTCTTTCAACGTCGTATACTATAACATACTTGCTATTCAAAGTCAAAATAATTACTATCATATTAACATAATCTCTTATTTTTGATATAATAACTGCCAGGTGAAGTATATGAATAAAAAGAAGTATTATAAAAAGATATTTAACTATTTCAAAAATGAAAAGAAAAATATCATTATCTATTTTATTACATCATTATTAATTGTCGGTTTAAACACTATAACACCAGTATTATCTGCTAAGATATTGAGTGCCATTACCATCGTCGATTTAGAAGCCATGTTTAAATGTGCTCTTCTTATTTTTTTAATTTATTTAGTTGATGAATTCATAAGATATTTCAACTCTGAAAGCAGTCGAAATGTCCAAAATCAGGTTGAACTAAAAATTAAGGAAGATGTTTCAAAAGAACTATTTAATCTTGAAATGCAAAATTTTGATAAAGAAGGAACCGGCTTCTTTGCTAATCGAATTGAAAGTGAACCAAGAAGTCTTGCTGCTATCTTCACCCGCATAAGATTCAGTGTAACGGATTTTTTAACCTCAATTGGCATATTTATCTACATATTTTATATAAGCCCTATTATTGGAGTTTTCCTTCTCATCTTTTCCACTATCAATTTCTATATCAATTTTCGAAGAACAAAAAACTGGGAAGAAGAACGCAAAAAAAGTAACGAAATGTATGAAAAATATTCGAGTAGTTTTGGCGAATTAATTCGTGGTATTAAAGATATTAAAGTTTTAAATTTAAAAAACTACTTAATCAAAAAAACAACAAATGATCAAAAAGAATTAATCATCTACGAATATAAAAGTGGCAAAAAGGATCAAAAGACCTATATTATAACCAGTATAATTCGTGAAACTATGAATTTTCTCTTTATTGTTCTTGGTGTTATATTACTCAAATATAATTTAATAACAGGAGCATCCTTCTTAGTAATCTACATGTATAAGGGTCGTGCCGTTTACTTTCTAAATGATATAAATGATATTTATCGTGATTATAAAAGTTTTAACTTATCAATAGAGCGATTATATGAACTTATTGACGATACTAAATATCCTAAAGAGAAATTCGGAACAACTAATTTAAAAGATATCAAAGGTTCTATTGAATTTAAAAATGTCTCTTTTGGATATGATGATAATAAAGTATTAAAAAATATTAACCTTAAAATAAATCCTTGTGAGACCATTGGTATTGTTGGTAAAAGTGGTGTTGGTAAAACAACTATCATTAACTTAATTAATAAATTATACAATGCTAATACAGGTGATATCTTAATTGATGAGACAAACATCGAGGAATTAACTGAAGAAAGTTTAAGAACCAACATTTCTACGATTACGCAAAATCCTTATATCTTCAATGTCTCAATTAAAGACAATTTAAAAATTGCTAATCCGAAAGCTACTGATAAAGAGATTAAAGAAAAATGTAAATTATGTGCTCTAGATGAATACATCAATTCTCTACCTAAAAAATATAATACCTTAGTTGGTGAAAATGGCGTTATCTTATCTGGCGGTTTAAAACAAAGATTAGCTATTGCTCGTGCCATCTTAAAAAATAGCAAAATTCTTATTCTTGATGAAGCTACCAGTAGCTTAGATAATGAAACACAAGATTATATTCACCATTCTATTAAAAAAATTCGCAAAGATTATACTATACTAATCATTGCTCATCGTCTATCTACGGTTATTGACTGTGATAAAATCCTTGTCATAGACAATGGTAAAATAGTCGGATTTGATACTCATGAAAACTTAATAAAGAATAACAAAGTATACCAAAAATTATATAAAAAAGAATTAGTTTAAAAAAAGGAAAATAATATATGAAAATATCAACTAAACATAGTATGTATGTTCAAAAAAAGGATTTAGAGTTTCTAAAGTATATAGTTCGCTTACTTCCTCCGTCTATCAGTCAAAAAATATTTGAAAATAAGGACTTAGATCCTGATGATTATGACAAATATGATTTTTTTGAATTTACGGATGAAGAAGATATCGCCTTCTTTAGAAGTCTTGATTGGCTAATAGATTATTCTGAATTTAACGAACTAGATCGAGAAGACCAAAGAGAAATTGGTAAAAAAGTTGCCGAAAGATATGACGAAGTAGCAAGAATTATTCATCACATGAATGATAAAGATGATGACTATAAAAAGACTCTTCAAGAATATACAATACTGTCTTATCAAATAACCATTCTTGAAGACATCTCCGATATAAATAATGGATTATTAAAGATTAAAATGCCTAATACCAAAGTGAGTATACCTAAACTAATAAAAAACTTTTTCTCTAAAGTATCTAAATAATTTACCTTGCATTTTGGTCACCTTACAACTATACTATAAACAAAAAGGAATGAATAATATATGTTTGATTTTTTAAAAGGAAAATTAAAAGGAAAAGAACTTACAACGATCGATAAAGACGAAATAGCTAAACTCCTATCAACTAATAAAGAAGCACTTGAAGAATTTGAACGTGCTTATACTTTCTATGCTTTAAATCCTGAAGAAATCCCTGATAATTTTTTTGAAATTAACTCTCGTCAAGCGGCTTCTTTAAACGCTAGTAAAGAAATACCCGATTGTGTCGAATTAGAAGACATTAAAAACCGCATTGTCAATGAACTTATGAATGAATGTGTTACTTGGAAATTTGATGGAAATTCTGTAACAACTAACAATAACCTTGGAAGTCCAATTGATAATCCTGTAACTCTTGAAGAAATAAATGCCTTACCAGAAGAGATGCGTCCTCAATTGACGGGAAATCTTATGAAAATTCATATTAATACACCAACTTATATCACTGCACTTGAAAATTATCGAAACTTTTTAAATGAAAAAAATCCTCAAAAAAGACAAATGTGGTACGAAATGTTTCGCAGTTCCTTAGACCTTCTTGATCTTGATGAAATAACTAGAAGAATTATAGCAACTAATAAGCTATCTATGGGATATTGGTTACCTAATATAGTTGAACCTGCTCTTGACAACGGAGAATTAAAAATACCAAAGACAACTATTTTAAAAGTTCCAACAACCATGTTGCAACTTACTCGAATTGATTATCCTGAACTTACACGTACAACACTAGATATCGTTGATGAAGTATGTCGCCAAGCTTTTGAACTTGATGAAACTCAAGATTACTTTATCAAAACGGGAATATACTCATCCAAGTTTGATTTCCGCAATGCGCGCGTAACTGATCCAAAAGAAGTAAGAGAACTTGGCGAATATCTTCTATTTATCCACAATCAAGCTGTAGAAATGACAAGTTTTACGACCTATCCACGATTTTACGGTGTAGCAACTACAGATGAATGGGTTGTAAGGGAATATATTAAGGATACCGAAAATAATCCAACAATCTATAAAGGGCTTCCTCTTCATACTGAATATCGTGTATTTGTCGATTTTGACACCAAAGAGATTATTGGTATGAGTCCTTATTGGGAATCAAAAACCATGAAGCAGCGCTTTGGTCACGAAAATGATGCCAATAGTCCTCATAATATCCACGACTACACTATCTATGTAATGCATGAACCTATTCTTATGAAACGTTATGAAGAAAATAAAGAACGTGTTAAACAATATGTCAAAAATCTTATTACTAACACTGATAATCTTAATGGTCAATGGTCCATTGACATCATGCAAAATGGCAATGACTTTTGGCTTATAGATATGGCCATAGCCGAAAATTCCGCCTTCTACGATTGTGTACCTAAATCACTACGTAGAAAATCAAAAGAAGATTGGCTTCCTATTCTTAAATAAAAAAACATCAAAATAATTGATGTTTTTTATTGCTAAAATTTATAAATATCGAATTTTTTAAACATAAAATAATATAATTCTCATAAAACTTTATTAATCCCATTTTCCACTATCAATAAAACAATAGTGATCTAAAGTACTATCAGAATATCCTTTTGTTTTAATATTATAACCACCACGAGAAGATTTATAAATTAAATGTTTTCTTAAAGTTGGTGTATCTTTTGAAATAATGACATTATCTTTGGATTTATTTGGATTATTATAAGAGTCCCTACCAACCATAGCATTATATTCTCCCCATTTTTGAAAACTCAACTTTTTATCCTCGAGATGTTCTTCACGAGTTTTACCATAATTCATTATATTTTGACTTGTTCTCATAGCTATTTCAAAAGGTAATTGTCTTATTATTTCCACATATTCACTACCAAGTTCATATGCACAACGATACTCCATAATTTCTTTTAATACTTCTTGAACATATTCTGCATATTTATCATCTAATAATATTTGGGATATTTGCCAAGGATCTCCATTAATAGTTTTAACCCTATAATTAATTCTTTGTCTATCTAACAAATAAGTTAAGATTCGCAAGGGAGCAACACTATATGGACTTATTTCTCCCACAACCTCTATTCCTTCAACCATATATATTTTTGGTACAGGATCCCCACATGATTCTCCATTTTGTTCCTTATACTTTGGAACTATCGATATTTGACTCATAAAATCTTCACTTCCTCACTTTTTTGCTATTGTAACATACCTCTTTAATTGTGTGCAACACTTTTTAAATATATTTTTTTAGATAAATTATTTTGTTTTACTCTAAATGTGAATGTTTTGTGATGCGTTATTTTTTTTTGTTTTTCGGCATCAGTTGATATATTATTTCTCTCTGGATAATTACATGGATGGCTATCTTCATAAATTAATCCTTGCTGATTTGCATAATTGAATATTTCCCACGATGCTGTTCCAGGATCATTACCTACATTAACTTTGGCACAAGGAATATTTTGTTCGTTCATTTTATGATATATTCCATCCGCATAACGAATAATTGCATCAGCCATTAAAGCAACAGCAGCATCATTGTTTTTATCAATCTTACTAAACTGACCTTCAACATTATCAATACAAACTGTCTTTTCTTCCTCATCATACCAAACTAAACCATCAAAGAAAGTCCTATTTGGTGTGACAAAAGTTACATATCGCCAATTGGGATCTGTTATAACATGGGTTAAACGGTCTTGAGCAAATCCTCCATATCTTGAACAACAATTTGTTTTTCTACCACTAAGAAAGGCATGAGGATCACTTTTTAAACATGACCTAAATTTCATTAAACTTGTTTTAAAATCTTCAATATGAGGAATTTTTACTTTTTCTTCATCAATGGCAAGGGCTTGTTCATAAAGACCAATCGCCCACTTAAGTTCAGCTTTACTTGCTCCAAATTTCATTAATAATTCCATAAGATTAATATAACATTCATCATTCTCTTTTTCTCCAAGTAATTCTCTATCTATTTCAAACTTTGTAATAGAAGCCATTGCATCTATTGGTGTTAATAATTTATTTATTGTACGCGTTTTTATTCTTTTTTCTGGACGACTTTCAAGTACTTCATCAAATCTCTCAAAAAGTTCACCTACCATATTAATATTAAGATCAGGTTCAATAAAAGCACAACAATCATTAGCATAATGTTGCATAAAAAAGTCAGCAAATTTTTTATTATAACCTTTCCTTAAATCAATCGCTCCATAAGTCGTATGAAGTTCATTAGCTGTTATTCCCTTTTTTAAAAAATATTCGATAATATAGTTCATGGCTTTTTCACTTGTTGATTCTTTACTATCAAACAATCCTAAGATATAACCAAGCGAAACTAATCCTTCCATCTCTTCATAATTTTTCACATGATATTCATCTTTTAATCTTTTTAAACGTTCATGATTATTATTGAAAAAATATTCCTGACTTCGATCTGCTGGTATTTTACTTATAACAGCTGATGAAGGAAGCCATTTCTTAGCTGTATAGGGAAGCCATTCAAACAACTTTCCTTTGATA
>CAMWQX010000059.1 GCA_947176475.1 uncultured Bacillota bacterium | reverse complement strand
CTAGTAAACCTATAATACTAATAAGCGTTGACTTTCCACTTCCGGAATGACCCATGATGGCATAAAATTTTCCTGTTTCAAAATTAATACTCACATCTCTTAGGGCTTCTACTTCTCTAGTCTTTGTTTTATAAGTTTTACATAAATTTTTAATTTCAATTACTGTGTTATTACTCATATACTTCTCCTTTTATAAATATTTTATATATCAAAAAAATCACACTACTTTTTGATACGATAAAAGCATAGCATACTTTTGCGTATTTTTGATGTGAAAATTTTTCACATTACATATTTACCGGGAAATTGGTGATGCACTTATTATTTGGGCAATAAAAAAAGAAGCTAAAACTAAGCTTCTTCAATTGTTTCTTCAGTTTCAGTTGTTACTTCTTCTTCAGTTGCTTCTGTTACTTCTTCTACTTCAATATTTTCAGTATCAGTAGTATCTTCAGTTTCTTCAACAACAACTAATTCTGGTTGTACTTCATTTCCATCTTCATCTAAGAATTGATTTTCTAAGACTTCAGAAGCATCATCAGATAAGTATTCTTTTTCAAGTGTTATAGATACATCTGAGTATTCTTTTGAACCAGTACCAGCAGGTATTAGTTTACCAAGAATAACATTTTCCTTTAGACCCTTTAAGTAGTCAACTTTACCCTTAATAGAAGCATCAGTTAATACTTTAGTTGTCTCTTGGAATGATGCAGCTGATAGGAATGAATCAGTTTCTAGAGATGACTTAGTAATACCTAGGATAATTGGACGACCTGTTGCAGGAACTCCACCACTTAGGATTACTGGTTTATTACGATCAGCGAATTCACGCATTGATACAGTTAAGCCAGCTACTAGATCTGAATCTCCTTCATCAACAACTTTCATCTTATTGATCATTCTACTTGCAATAATCTCAACGTGTTTATCTGAGATATCAACACCTTGTGATTTATATACTTTTTGAATTTCCTTTAAGATATAACTTTGTGTTGTAATTGGGTCAGTTACAGCAAGTAATTCTTTTGGACTTATAGATCCTTGAGATAGTTTATCACCTGCTACTACTGTATCTCCTACTTCAACAACAAGTTTAGCTTCGTATGAAGTTATATGATCACGAGATTCAACATCATTAGATACTGTAACTTTCCATTTACCGTTTACATCTTCAATGTTAGTTACCTTACCCATGATTTCAGCAATTGTTGCTTTAGCTTTTGGTATACGAGCTTCGAATAGCTCCTCAACTCTTGGAAGACCTTGAGTGATATCGGCATCTCCACCATGAGCAGCTCCACCTGAATGGAATGTACGCATGGTTAACTGTGTACCAGGTTCACCAATTGATTGGGCAGCCATAATACCTACAGCCTCACCTGTTTCAACTAAGTTTCCAGTTGCTAAGTTGTTACCATAACATTTTTGACATACACCATTAGCTGATGAACATGTTAAGGCACTTCTAATTTCAACTTCTTTAATACCAGCTTTAACAATCTTATTTGCAAGACTTTCAGTTATCATTTGATCTTTATCAACAATGACTTCTTTAGTACTAGGATTAATTACTTTTTTAGCTGTAAATCTACCAACGATACGATCTGTTAATGATTCAATTACTGTACCGTCTTTTTCATCGACAAAGTCAGATACGACAAGTCCTGAAAGACATCCACAGTCTTCTTCACGAATAATGATATCTTGAACAACATCTACTAGACGTCTTGTTAAGTATCCTGAATCGGCAGTACGTAATGCTGTATCGGCAGATCCTTTACGAGCACCGTGTGTATTTAAGAAGAACTCATTTACTTTACGTCCTTCTACTAATGATGAAGTAATAGGAACTTCGGAAACTGTACCATCTGGTTTTGCCATTAATCCTGACATACCTGCCATTTGTCCGAACTGTCCAACAGATCCACGAGCACCTGATTCCATCATCATGAAGATTGGATTATCAATACGTTCATGAGCGATGGCAGCAAGTTCACCGTGAACTTTATCTTGTACACTATTCCATACATCACATACAGAATTATGTCTTTCTTCATCAGTTATAAGACCACGTTTAAATTGTTTATTAATCTTTTCAACTTTATCATGACCTTCTTTTAAGTATTCCTCTTTGTGTTCTGATACAACGATATCACTCATTGAGAATGTAATACCAGCAACAGTTGAGAACTTAAATCCTAGGTCTTTTAATTTATCAAGCATGATAGATGTTTCAGTTGTTTTGAAACGTTTAAATACTTGAGCAATAACCTTTTGTAAGTCTTTCTTACCGAAAGCTTTAGCTAAAGGCATTTTAGCAATTTCTTCAGGAATATTAACACCTTGCTCTAAGAAGAACTTAAGTGGTGTAATTCCTTCAATATTATCTTTTGATGGTTCATTTAAATATTGGAAAGTATCTGGTAGGATTTCATTGAATTTAAGTTTACCTACGGTAGTTACTAAATATTTATCTTGAACTTCTTCCATGAATAGTTTGTATTTGAAGCTACGTACAGGAATAGCAATTCTTGTATGTAATGTTACTTCTCTTCTCTCATAAGCCATTAGGGCTTCATCAGAGTTTTTAAATACACGTCCTTCACTTGGTTCACCAGCTTTTTCAATTGTTAAGTAATAGTTACCTAATACCATATCTTGTCCTGGTGTAACGATTGGTTTTCCATCTTTTGGCGAAAGAATGTTATTAGCACCAAGCATTAAAATTCTTGCTTCGGCTTTAGCTTCTTCAGATAATGGAACGTGAACAGCCATCTGGTCACCATCGAAGTCGGCATTGAATGCTGTACATACTAATGGATGTAGACGGATAGCTTTACCACCTACTAGTTTAGGTTCAAATGCTTGAATACCTAATCTATGTAGTGTTGGTGCACGGTTTAACATTACTGGATGTTCAGTAATAACATCTTCAACGATATCCCATACACAGTCATCACGATAATCGATTAATTTCTTAGCTCCCTTGATATTATGAGCTAAACCTTTTTCTACTAAACCATTGATTACGTGTGGTTTGAATAATTCTAGAGCCATTTCCTTTGGAATACCACATTGATACATCTTTAGTGATGGACCAACAACGATAACGGAACGACCAGAATAGTCAACACGTTTACCTAATAAGTTTTGACGGAAACGACCTTGTTTACCTTTTAACATACTAGATAATGATTTTAATGGTCTATTTGATGCAGCTGTTACACTTCTTCCACGACGACCGTTATCTAAAAGTGTATCTACTGCTTCTTGTAACATACGTTTTTCATTTTGAACAATGATTGATGGAGCACCTAACTCTAATAATTTTTTAAGACGATTATTACGGTTAATAATACGACGATATAAATCATTTAAATCAGATGTTGCAAAACGTCCACCATCAAGTTGAATCATTGGTCGTAAATCTGGTGGAATAACTGGAATAACATCAAGTACCATCCACTCAGGTTTGTTGCCACTTTCTTGGAATGCAACAAGGCAATCTAGACGTTTAACTAGACGTCCACGTTTTTGACCTGTAGCACCATCAAGTTCTTTTCTTAACTCTTCTACTTCTTTATCAACATCGACTTCGCTTAATAATTTTTTAATAGCTTCAGCACCCATTCCAACTTCGAATGATGTACCATATTTTTCATAATAAGCACGATATTCTTTATCAGATAGAGTTTGTTTTTTCTCTAAAGGAGCAGATCCTGGATTAATAACTACGTAACTTACGAAATATAATACTTCTTCAAGATCACGTGGTGACATATCTAGGACAAGACCCATCTTTGATGGAACTCCCTTAAAGAACCAAATATGTGAACATGGAGAAGCAAGTTCGATATGTCCCATACGTTCGCGACGAACACGAGATTTTGTAACTTCAACTCCACATCTATCACAAATAACATTTTTATATCTTAATCTCTTGTATTTACCACAAGAACATTCATAATCTTTTGATGGTCCAAAAATCTTCTCGCAGAATAAACCATCTCTTTCAGGTTTTAATGTACGATAATTGATAGTTTCTGGTTTTTTAACTTCACCATAAGACCATTCTCTAATTTTCTCGGGGCTAGCAATGCTAATTTTAATACCTTTGATATTATTTACTTCTAACATTATTCTTCCCCTCCTTCAAAACCTTGTTCCATAGCAAGTAATTCATCATCACTTGGCATTTCATCTTCATCATCTTCGGCGAATTCATCTTCGTCGTCTTCTTCATCCATTGGTTCATCTGGTAATGGTTCTAAATCCGGAACTAATGGTTCTTTTTTCTTAACCTCACCAGTGTTGGCATCTATTTCATCAATAGTGATTGCCTCGCCAGCATCATCATCTTCAACTTCAAGTTCTCTTAAATCATGAATTTGATCATCATAATCAATCATTTCAATATTTAAACCTAAAGCTTGGAATTCTTTAACTAGAACTCTGAATGACTCTGGAACTCCAGCAGCTGATACAGTCTTACCTTTTACTAAGGCTTCATATACTTTAACACGTCCAACAACGTCATCGGATTTAACAGTCATAATTTCTTGTAAGACATGTGATGCACCATAAGCATATAGTGCCCAAACTTCCATCTCACCAAATCTTTGACCACCGAATTGAGCTTTACCACCAAGTGGTTGTTGGGTAACTAAACTGTATGGTCCAGTTGAACGAGCATGTAATTTATCATCAACCATGTGATGTAGTTTAATCATATACATGACACCTACAGATACACGATTTTCGAATGTTTCACCAGTTTTACCATCGTATAACCAAGTTTTACCATCAGCATCCATTCCCGCTTCAGCCATCATTTCATAGATTTCATCAATTGATGCACCATCAAATACTGGAGTAGCAACATGAACACCTAACTTCTTAGCAGCCATACCTAAGTGTAATTCTAGGATTTGTCCTAAGTTCATACGTGAAGGTACACCTTGTGGATTTAAGACTACGTCTACTGGAGTACCATCTGGTAAGTATGGCATGTCCTCTTCTGGTAAGATTAGGGATACAACACCTTTATTACCATGACGTCCCGACATCTTATCTCCGACTTGGATTTTACGTTTTTGAACGATATATACACGAATTACTTTAGAAACACCTGCTGGTAATTCATCACTATTTTCTTTAGTGTATACTTTAACATCATGAACAATTCCGTCAGCACCATGTGCTACACGCAATGATGTATCACGAACTTCACGAGTCTTTTCACCAAAGATTGCATGTAATAATTTTTCTTCGGAAGTTAATTCTTGAACACCTTTTGGTGTAACTTTACCAACAAGGATATCTCCCTCTTTAACTTCTGTACCGATACGGATAATACCTTCCGCATCAAGATTCTTTCTTGCCTCTTCGCTTACATTTGGAATATCACGAGTGATTTCCTCAGGTCCAAGCTTAGTATCACGGCAATCTATATCATAATGTTCAATATGTAGAGATGTATAAACATCATCTTTAACTAATCTTTCATTTAAGACAACAGCGTCCTCATAGTTATAACCATTACATGTCATGAAGGCAACAACCATGTTTTTACCTAAGGCAAGTTCACCTTTATCAGTTGAAGGTCCATCGGCAATTACTTCACCTCTATGAACTTTATCGCCAACTGAGACAATTGGTGAATGGTTAATACAACTTTCAGAGTTACTCTTTTCGAAGTTTGCTAAATAGTAAACATCTTTATCTTTTGCTGTCTTAACAATAATCTTTTTAGAATCGGCGTATTCTACTACACCGTCGGCTTTACAAACAACTGTTGATCCGGAATCACGAGCGGCAATATATTCAACACCTGTACCTATTAATGGAGCTTCTGTTCTAAGAAGTGGTACAGCTTGACGTTGCATGTTGGAACCCATTAGGGCACGAGTTGCATCGTCGTGGTCTAGGAATGGAATAATACTTGTTGTAATAGAAACGATTTGACTTGGTGCAACATCGATGAAGTTAATATCTTCCTTCTTCGTATTAACGTTATCACCATTTAAACGACAAATTGGCTCATCTTCAATAATATTATTTTTATCATCCATCTTGATAGTAGCTTGACCAATATAATAGTCAGCTTCTTCATCAGCTGTTAAATAAACGATTTCATCAGTAACATGACAATTTTCAACTTTTCTGTATGGTGTCATGATGAAACCATATTCATTGATTTTGGCGTAACTTGCAAGTGATGTAATAAGACCGATGTTAGCACCTTCTGGTGATTCGATAGGACAAATACGACCATAGTGTGAAACATTAACGTCACGAACATCCATTCCTGCTCTATCTCTTGATAAACCACCTGGTCCTAAAGATGATAGACGACGCTTATCAGTAAGTTCGGCAATTGGATTGATTTGATCCATGAACTTAGATAATTGTGATGATCCAAAGAATTCCTTCATCGCAGCAGTTACTGGACGAATATTAATTAAAGTCTTTGGTGTCATTGTCTCTAATTCTTGAGTAGTCATTCTTTCACGAATAACTCTTTCCATACGAGAAATACCCGTTTTGAATTGCGTTTGAATTAATTCACCTACTTGACGAACACGACGGTTTCCTAAGTGATCAATTTCATCAACATTTCCAATTCCATCTAATAAATTTAAATAATAACTTACAGCTCCATATACATCGGAGATAGTTAAACGACGAGAATCGATTGATTGATCATTACCAATGATAGTAATAACTTTCTTATCATCTTTCTTATCATAAACTTTAACTGTTTGTACTTTATTGTATTGATCCTGTATCTAATACACATCTGACGCTTCCGACGA
>CAMWQX010000058.1 GCA_947176475.1 uncultured Bacillota bacterium | reverse complement strand
TTATAATATGGATCAACTTCATAGGCATTTCTATATAATAAAACACCACTATAATTTTCCATATTTAAACCAAAATCATTATAGTCATAAAAATCTGATGCATATACCTCATTTTGTCTATCTGAATAATAACTCTTCGCATCTGTCAAAATTACCATATCCATATTTGTTTTATTAACATATTCTTGTACTAATTTATATAAATATGCTTCTTCTTCATCCGTTAATATATCAGCAAAATCATAAATATGCTCTGATGCATCAACATAAGGTGTTGCCAATATATTTGATTTATTACTACTCGTTATCTCAATTTCCTTTTTATTAACACCATAATTATTATCTTCTGTTCTTTCTTCTAATGCATTAACAGGAATAAGCGAAAAGAAAGATAATAACAATACTAATAAATTTAACTTAATATACTTCATCTTATCACCCTTACATATAATACATTAACAAAGAACCAATTAAGAATATAACCATTATAGCTAAGAATACCAAGCCTGTATATATTACAACTTTTTTCTTATCTAATGGAATATTACCAACAAATTCCCCCGTCTGACCATTCATAGCAAATATATAAAATTCATTATTATATTTAACACTTACCATCCACACTGGTAAAAGTACATATTCATGCGTTTTATCAGCAACTTCAACTTTTTCATTTTTCTTTGTAACTGTCGTATAATTTAAACTCTTATCTATCGTCGCCTTCCCACTTGTTAATGCTCTTTCTTTAGCATCAGCAAATGCTTCTTCCGAATCAACATCGTATTTTTCGGCTAAAAATCCTGATAGATAAGCATGATTAAATTTAACAAATTCACTATAATCAAAAGGTTCAATCGTATTCATAATATCATTATCAAACTTTTTAGAACCATCAACAGGTACTCTTTTAAAATACATTTTTCCTGCTCTTGCCACATCATAATAATCCGTTTTTGTATAATGAGTATTTCCCACTGACCAATGTTTTACCTTAGTTGCTGTACCATCCATACTTCCATCAACAGTAATATTATAAAGCCAAAAAGGTATATATAATCCCGTTATCTTTTCGATATTTTTTTCATTATTAAACATCTTTGGTACAAAAGGTCTTCCCTTGCGAATATTCTTAAAAGCTTCAATCGCTTTTTCCTTTTCGGTTTTAAAAGGAATTATTAAACTAGGGGCAAACTTACCTTCAAGACGACTCTTAATAATAGAAGTATTTCCACAATATAAGCAGAATGTTGCTGCTGTATTTTCATCAGTTATAATCTCTGCTCCACAATCCGGACAATTATATCTTACATAGCTAACTTCACTATCATCGACTATTTCCTCTTGGTTTTCTTCTACAACCTCTTCTTGTATTTCTTGCTTAATTTCACTAGCATCAAATTCATAACCACAATACTCGCATTGCATCTTGCCTATTTTTGCACTGAAATGCACTGGAGCAGAACAATGAGGACATTGCACATCTAATACTTTTCCCATCGTCTTCACCTCTACTCTAAGTATAGCAAAATATCACCTATAAATCTATAAATTAAAAACTTTTGGCAAATAAAAAACAGAATTTTAAAAACCCTGTAATTTTGATTCTTTTAATTCTGTTTTTTTTCTTTTTTTGCTTCTTCTTTTTTAGATTCTTCTTTTAGCAAATCAGACCAATGACCACTTGGCATAAATTCCGATGTATCTTGTCCGTTTTCTTGGGCTTGTTGATATGCCTCCCATTGTTCATCTGTCAAAACATTTTGAAAATGATGATTATAAAATCTAAACCAAGCATTATATGAAGGAGTAGGAGTAATATGTTTATCAATTGCTGGTTCATCTAACTCAACACCAAACTTTGTTGTTTGATATACCATATATTCCAATGCATAATTATCTTCCGTTAAATCAACTTTAGACATTCTATGATGAGCCATTTCATGATTACATCTCCAAATATAACCACCCAAAGCATTAATATGAAAATATAAATCAACTTCACTTAAATTATTTATGGCTTCAACATCTTTAATGTTACCAGGATCTATACCATATATTCTAGCATTTCTAATTCTTTCTTCTTTCTCTTCTTCACTTTCTAAATAATCATCTGGATTTTTTGAATTATACAATTTAAGATTGTGAATTTTAGCATCGTCGCTATATGCTCTTCCATTGACAATCTCTTTTATCCTATCTTCTGGTGCTTCAACATCCCATTCAATAGTGGGTAGAGCATCTTTTTCTTCTAACCCTTCACTTTGTAAATCATAACTGCAAATTGGCTGCTCATTTCCCATTACTTCCATTAACAATGGTTTCAATTCATCTAAAACATCTCTTGAATTAGAATCTGTAGAAAGTATCAAAAAGCTATCTCCTACAAAGGATATGATAATTACCTTAGAATCTAGTTTACCATAAACTTTCCCTCTTAAAACCTCAATCGGATTGGTAGATATCCTCTCGCCATATTTTTCTTTCAATAACTCATTTAAATGATAAGCATCTCTTACTAAAGTCTTTGCCATATTTTAAACCTCCCTTGTTTAAGTAAATATTCTAACATTAGAATATTTTAAATACAAGGAAAAACATTTGATAATTAAAAACATTTATCTCTTTTTAATCTCCTTCTTAACAAAATTGATAAATTCATCAAGTGGCATACTAATAGTTTCATCACTGTTAAGCAAGCGATAACTAATGCATCTTTCATCTCTTTCTTTATCGCCAATAATAACTGTAATCGGATTTTTCATAACATTACTTTGTCTAATCTTTTTATTTAATCTATCACTCGAATCATCATATTCACATCTAATATCTTCCTCGCGAAGCTTATTTAATACTTCCCTAGCATATTCATCATGATAATTCGCATTAACTGGTAAAACATTTACTTGTACAGGACTCAACCAAATTGGCAATACCCCTTTAAATTGTTCAAGTAATAATACTAAGAATCTTTCATAAGAGCCCAAAACAGCACGATGTACCATAACTGGAGTTTGTTTTTCTCCCTTTTCATCTATATAAAACAGTTCAAATCTCTTTGGAGTTTGAAAATCTAATTGGACAGTTGGTATTTGAATTTCTCTTCCCAAAGCATCTTTAAACATAAAATCAATCTTTGGTCCATACAAAGCTGCCTCTCCTTCACATCTCTTGGCATTTAAATTAAGTTCATTTGCAATCTCTTCAAGCATAGCTTCACATACATCCCAATCCTCTTTTGAACCAATATATTTTTCAGGATGCTCATAATCTCTTACCGATAAGGAAACCCATGCATTATCCCATAATCCCATACGTGAATAAAAATCTCTTATTAAATTACACATATTGATAACTTCTTCTTTAACTTGATCAATTCGACAAAATGAATGTCCATCTTCCACAGTTATGGCATAAACACGCGATAAACCTCCAACTGCTCCCTGTAACTCTGCACGATATTGTTTATCTGATTCCATATATCTAATTGGTAAATCTTTATAACTTCTAAGTCTTGATGCATATATTTGAGTATGATGTGGACATTGCACAGGTTTTAAAGCATAAGCATGTCCCTTAGGAGAAGATACCCTAAATAATTCATCATTAAATTTTGCTGCATGACCTGAAGTTTCAAAAAGCTGAATATCGGAAAGTGATGGACAAGAAACCTTCTGAAATCCATACTTGCGACAAACTCTCTCTATCTCTTTTTGTAACTCATCTTTGACAATAGTACCTCTCGGAGTATATAAAGGTAATCCAGCTCCAACACGATCTGAAAAACAAAATAAATCTAAATCAGACCCAATTTTACGATGATCAAATTCGCTCATCTGTTCCACATAATTAATATATTCCTCTTTACTTTCTAAAGATTCAAAACATTTACCCACAATACGAGTAATCATCTCATTATCTTTATTACCTTGATAATATACTCCACTAACTCTTATTAACTTTATAAATACCTTTTCATTCTTTTCATGAACCTTTTTTTCTAAATATTCAAAATCTTTTTCCGATACACGTCTTTCAGATTTAAATTCATAATAAAATTCATCATCATTAATACTAATATTTTCTAAACTAACATTTTCATATTCTTCATTTATAACTTCTTTTAATATTTTACTTCCTATATCATTCATTTTTATTTCCTTCTTTCTCACTCTTACTTTATGAAAAGGGTAATCGTCTCATCCGTCATATATATCACCCCACTTAAGTTATCTCTTTATGTTTATTATAGCATCTAACTTCTCTTATAAAATTTAAAAAAGCCTATTACTGGATGTAATAGACTTAAACTTGATATTATTTATATTATTCTAACTAATATTTAAGCAATGCTAAAACAACCAATATAACCCATTGATCTAATTGTTAAAATAATCGTTGTCGTTATTTGTCTGCTTAACATAATAATCTCCCTTTTCATAAAGTAGTTAAATAATAACACTTACTTTATTTATTGTCAAATTAGCTAACTCATATTTATTATTTTATAAACATCTAAAATACATATATACTCAATCTTTTCTGGACAATTGCTATACTTCTTTGCTTTTGATTCAAAAATTGTATACAAACTATTGCCATTAACTACACTTTGCTCAAGCATTGGTGGTAATTCAATACTACCTAATTCTTTTTTATAGTTTGTTATATCATCTTGATATTCATAAACTTTAATATATGAACTCTTTCTTCTTTGATATGAATTACTCATAATCATATATTTCTTTAAACCCTTATTAAAGAAGCTTATACTTTGAGTACGAGCAGGAACCATAAAACTATTTATATAATTCAAACTAATCTTCCCATCAATGTTCATAATTCGATACTTTTTAACAATACTTTCCGTATCTTTAGCAAAATTGCCAAAATAAATATTATCTTCGTCTACTGTTACAAAAGCTATTAGCTTCTTCTTATCATCTAAAAAATCTATTAAATCATCACTTACATTATTAAATCGATATTTAGCTTTTACTTTTTTTAAATTGATAAAATCGCTAGCTTTGTATGCATTTAAGATTCCATTATTATCGGGTATCCAAATAAGTTCATTGGCACTATCATAGGCAATTCCGCCGACATGCGATTTTGTTCCCAAATCAACCTTATTAACGATATCTCCCTTTTTATCTATAACATATACAACCGAATTATTTTTGCCATCACTATCATAAGAAGTAATCAAAATATAATCTCCCATTAAAGCTATTCCTTGGGGAACCATATTATCATATATCGGAATCTTTATATTCGCATCAACTATAATACTTAAAAACTCCGGATAATTAATTGCTATTTCTTTCACTTCATCACTTATATTTAAATAATTTAATTTTCTATCCGCTGTTATATAATCTTCATTATGCATTATCTCATTGTCAATAACTGCTGAATTATCAACAATATTTTCAAATTCACTTTTTTTATTATCTATTATAATTAATAAAAAACTTAAAAATATTATTGATATAATAAATATCTTTTTCATATCTTTTTAACTCTACTCACTTTCAATAATCTTAGTAATCGAATAAATCCAATATTCGATGAATTCTATTTAATACTTTATCTTCATCAACATTCTCTTCATAATTATCATAATAGAAATTATATCTAACATTATTATGCGAAAATATTACTAAATAATGACTTCCTCTTTCATTCAATCTAACAATCAATGCTGTCGTATCTAAATTCTTAATATAATAATTTTTGACACTATAATAATTTCTTACATTTAAATCAAACTCATCTCCACCTTTATAATATTTAGTTTTAAACTGAGCATTCAAAGAAACTTGTTCTAAAAGTTTGCGATCATAATTTTCATCATATCCGCTAAACTTACTATAAATACTATAAAGTTTCATATAAGAAATTTTACCATCATTTTTTCTAAGTACATTTATTTCATATCCAAAGTCAAACAATGGATTTTTAAGTAACTTGGCACCTAATATTATTTCCAAATCATAATTAGAATAATGCATCTTTAAATTCTTATCTAAGGCCTCAACCCATGATTCTCTTTCTACCAAATTAGCATCATAATTAACTTCTAGCACCCCATCATAACTAGTAAGAATTTCTTTATATTTATTTCCATCTTCATCGCGATTTTCTTTATAATTAATAATCAATGAATTAAAACTTTTCTTTATATCATTCGCATTAGTTATCCCAAATATGCAAAGAATAATTATTGAACAACTAACTACTGCCAAACGCATATAGATATTATTTGTCTTATGATTTAATATATTATTTAACATCTTACTTTTCTGTTCTTCTGTTGGATTAATATTTCCAAATTCCTCTTTGTATTTCTTCTTCAAATCTCGCATATTACTTTCCCTCCATCTCTAATTTTAATTTTTCTTTTCCTCTTTTAAGTCTCGTCTTTATCCCTGATTCACTCATCTTCATTAAATCAGCTATTTCCTTTATGCTATATCCTTCAAAATAATAAAGGTATAAAGGTATGCGATATTTAACACTTATATTTTTTAAAGCTCTTTGTAATTCCTTTTCATTGCCTTCATCACTTATCACATTCTCATACTCATCTAGATTAACTCTAACTTTCATCCACATTGACTTAAGCATATTTTTACTATCATTTATTGCTACTCGAAAAAGCCACTTTTTTGCTTCCAAATCACATGAATTAAACTTATCTATATTTTTATATAATTTAATAAATGTTCTCTGTAAGATATCTTCTGTATCTTGGATGTTTAAAGTATAACTATATATTAATCGATAAACATCTTTATGATATTTATCAAATATCTCCATAAATAAATCATTCTTTTATTTGCTGAGTGATTTCAGGTTCACTGAA
>CAMWQX010000057.1 GCA_947176475.1 uncultured Bacillota bacterium | reverse complement strand
GCCATAGGAATAATAGTATCACTTATAGAGATAAAACTATGGCGATTAGGCATGTCGTAATTAATTATGATTTCATCTTTGATATTACTCTTACGAGTTGATAATAAATATCTATTTAAATTATTATCTAAGCAGGCTTTTACTCCATAATTTTTTCCACTGTGGGAAACGATAAAAATATTTTCATATAAGCTATAATCATAGTGTACGAAACTATGAGGTTCCATCGTTATTGCTATCAATTTATTCTTTTTAGCCAACACTTTTTCCGCATATTTTGCAACAACTTTTGATCCTCCTACTCCAACACATATTGTGGAACCACTAATACTTTTTAAAGTACTTAAGCATTCCTCACAGGTATTGGTTGCATATATTATATCATCATATAAATTTTTAATGTCTTCAAACATTTCCTTCACCTCATCATCAATTATAGGAGATAATGAGGAAATATATGGTCTCATTAAAATTTTTCTTCTAATATTTCAATTTGGTTGATACGTTTAAGTTCAAAATGACGTAAATCTTTTTTTACTTCACAGTAGGCAGCTAGTCCCCACCCGCTAGAAGTTAAGAATAAATCTAAGGGATGAACTATGCGATCATTATTCCCTTTATTATAGGAATAATAATTTATCTTTAATTTGTTGTGATTTTTCATAGCTTTAACAATAGTATTATAAATGGGTTTAGTAATATTATCTAACTCATGTATTTCATCTTTAGAGCCAAAATAAATACCACGTATTTTATCACTCAATTCACGAATTTTTTCTTGATTCTCAGGCAATACATCTAGACTATTTAAAAACTCATAATCACTTTTTTTAAATTTACGAGAAGGTATGCGAATACTTTGATTTATGACATATCCACCATATGGTCCTCTTATGGTATCAATATAAATTCCTGCCTTCTCTAAATCATCTTTATAAGCACGAACCATACGAGGTGTTACTTCTAAGATATCAGCCAATTCTTGAATGCTATATTTTTTACCCGTACTTAAAAGTTCTAATAATAAAATGGCATTACTGACTTTACTCATAGCATCACCTCTTAAAGTAATTTTATCACAAAAAAAATATAAAGAATACTCTTTATATTTCTTCTTTGATACGAGAAATGATGCAATACTCGCTGAAATCAAGTCTATTCAAGAATTCCTTTAACTCTTCGATATTTAAACTATTTACATCTTCAACTGTATCTGGTTTTTCATAGTGGAAGGTTAAGATATTATCTAGGAAAGGTACAATCATCTTACCGGGGTGTTCTTCTCTTAAGATAATGGCAATGATGACATTATTTTTCCATATTTTAAATTCTTCTTCATCTATAGGTTTATTATTAATAATATCTTGTACTCTTGAGATGAATTCATCAACATGGGATGTAAATGATCCAATAGAAATAGATGCTAAGTTATCATTAAAACTGCATGAGCAATCAATGCTATAAACGGTATATTTATTATCAATCATATAGTTATATATTTCGGTTCCATCTTTAAAATTGTGATTTAAGAAAAATTCAAGATAGAAAGATAATTTAACAAATTCATATGGCGTAAATGGAGCATTCTTAATCTTATAACGAATATTGCAATATTCTTCATTTTCGGGGTCAATGATGACTTTGCTTTTCTTAGCAACAGTTGCTGGTTCTTCATGTTTTATCTTGGTATATTCAATTGGTTTAATATCTAATTTTTCATAGGTATCTAATATTATCTCTTTAACTTTTTCCATATCAAATTTACCAGATATACAAACTAATTGATTATTTGGCTGATAAAAAACATCGTGACATAGTTTGATTTCTTCAAAAGTAATACTTTCAACATCTTCAACAGTTCCTAAGTTATCAATTGGTTTATCGTAGTGATAAAAGCATTCATTGTTAGCAACGCGCACATTTCGGAAGCGATTATCAAGTGCTCTTCTTATCTCTTCGATAACAGGCTTTTTAATACCATCTAAATCTTCTCTTGTAAAATGTACTTTATTAACAAGATTCATTAATTTAACCATGCTATCTTCAATGTTGAGAATATCATTGACATAAAAGCCGGTACGAATTCCTGTAGTATAGCCATTAAAGGCCGCATAATTAGATTGAAAATACTCTAAAGCATTTCCATAAGGACTTTTATCTATAAGGGCATGTTCCATAAGATGAGCAAGTCCTCTAGTTATATGATGCTCTTTACCATCAATAATAAATCCTTCAGTATCTCCACCAAAATTAGTGATGATTTCAAAGCATGTAGATTTACGATCATTGTCTTGGCACATAACAACTTTTAAGCCATTTTCTAATGTAAAATAATCTGTCTTAATCATTGTTCTCACCCCTTAATACATAGATGGTATTTAAATTTACACGGCCTAAGAAAGCGATAATATCATCTAATTGCATATTCTTATAACTTTCATAGATATGTTCAAGAGTTCTAAAATGCAAATCATTATCGATTTTTTTAACTAATACCCCATATTTAGAATCACTTTGTCTTAACATATCTACTTCTAATCCTTTGAGTAATTTTGCTATGCATTCTTCTAAAAGTTTCTTATCTTTTAAGCTTGCAAATGTCTCTTTTATTAATTCAATAGCACGATCTTTATTTTCATAATTTAAGTGAGTTTCAACTAATAAAAGTCCATAATAGTTATATTTAGCAACATTAGATGAATATACTAAGTTATTATTTAATCTAAGTTGTTTAAATATCAAATCATTTTCGGATCCACCTAGGATATTACCAATTAAAGATAGATATTCTTTTTCTTCGGGAACGATATCTTTGATGTCATACATCATAAATAATGTGGTTTGATTGAATTTAGATGTCTCTTCAATGTAGTCATTTTGTTTTGGATGGAAGATATGATCATATTTAAGTTGAATAGTCTTATCTTCACTTTTACTTGGAAAATATTTTTCTAGAATGTTAGTTATATCATCTTCATAATTACCAAAAACATATATTAAAGGTTCTTGATTTAAGACGATTTCTTTATATAATTCATAACTTCTCTTAGCATTAGCACTTTCTAGATATTTTAAATCTGTTTCAACACTAAAGAAAAGTTCTTCTTTAGGATCGATAATTTTTACAAAGCGATTGAATGATTGAGAATAGATATTATTTTTATTAGAATCATTTATGCGAGCAGAGATGTATTCTCTTTCTCTTTCAAAAGTACGCTCATCAAATTTTTCGCCATCAGCAAAAGGATTGAAAATCGTCTCTTTAAAAAATTTTATCGCCTCTTCAATATCATATTCAGGTGTTATTCCCTTTTTTGGTATGGTCAAGTCAAAACGAATAAAACTATTATCTCCTAAGGATCTTCGAGAAGCATGATAGTGAATTATTAATCGCTTACTTACTTCTATAGAAAAATCTTTTTCATTGGGATAATCGGCTGAATGGTTATTTAAAATAGAAACCATTATTTCATAGTTAAATTCATCTTCATCATTTAATAAAAAGGGATAAATTAAACTTATATCAATGGTTTTGATATTTTTATCTTCAAGCATAACTGGCTTGTTTTTTAATTTTACTTCTTTCATATTTACCTCGCTTATATTTTAATTATATCACATCTAAGATGTTCTCTTAGTCAAATTAATACATATTGGAATAGAATAGTTTTTGAAGTGGTGTATCAATAAATGTGCCCCTCTTTTCTTCATAATCATAGAAATCATCAAATAAATCATCACGACCAAGTTCTTTATCTAAGTATCTGGCTTTTAAGACAGGATCAAGTTTATCTAATTCATAGACAAATTTAGCTTCTTCACTCTTGCGGGATTCAAATTCTTCCCATAGATTAATAAAGTAATCTTTATACTGCAAATTAGCAAATATTTTATGAACAGCAATGCGTTCTTTTTCACTTTTCGTTAAATGTTCATCAGAGTTTTCGACAATATCGCCCACAATGGTTTCCGCGATTTCATGAATAATAATCATCTCATAGACTTTTTGTTTATCTAAATGTTCTAATGGATAAAGACGGAAGCATACACTTGCTAAGGCTAGCATTTGTAAAGAGTGAGTTGCATCACTTTCATTAAAATCAGGATTAACTTTCCTTTTTACCCAACCCTGACGGATAATTTCTTTTAATTTACCAAACTCTTTATAAATTCCTAAATATTCTGGACGCGCATTTTGAACCATTAAATAAGCATAACTATTTGATTTGCTATTTAATTCTCTTGCAAATTGTGAAGTAAATAACAATCTACGGTAACCAAGGACGTTTTCTGTTACGTATTCCTTGCGCAAATTGTCATAGTAAGCTTCATCGATTATATCAAAAGGATGCATATTAAACTTATTATTTCCATCACCATGAAGTTGATTAAAAAAAGCGATACTTGTAATTAAAAGAGATTCATAAAATTCGGTTGTACAAACTCCGGTATCTCCTAGTTCATGTCCACATAAAAAAGCTGTTACAAATTCATCAAAAGAATTATAATCAGTTTTATTTTTTTGTAATAAAGCGACTAAGCTATCATAGAATTTTAATATTTTTTCTTCTTCCATACTACCACCTCTATTGCTTGTTTATTATATATAATCCTAGTTGTTATTGCAAGAAAAAAGAGTAATTAAAATTACTCTTGATAATATTCTGTATTTTTGTTTACACGACTAGTAACAATGATTGCAACAACAATTCCGATAGCAACTAAGAAGATTAATAATCCAGCTAAGTCCGAATCAACTTCATCTTTAGCTCCTCTTACACATTCAGAGTTCTTTCCCCCTTTTTCTAAACAAGAAACGGCATCTTTATCTCCCTCTTCATAAGCTTTATTTATTGTTTCTTCAAGTTTATCGCTATATATGTTTGCTCCATAGATATCACTTATAATAACTAATGGAGTTCCTTGGACATCTGTATCAAATTTAGCTGTAGCAAAGGCGTTAGCAACTTTATTTCCTAATTCATAATCTGCTGCTGGTTTCCAATTTGCATCGTATAATTCTTTGATAACAAGAGTAAATTTCTTATTGTATGAATCTAAACCTCGTAAATATTCTTTTTGCATTTCACAATAAGAACATCCATCTTTTTCAAATAAATATACTTTAACCATTTTGCTAAAATCTGCTGTCGTCGTTGTTGTCGTTGTTTTATTCTTTTTAGCTGCAAATACTGGTAATGGTAATATACATAAAACCAATAGTAAACAAATAATTATATTTCTCTTTTTCATAAATCTATGCTCCTTACATAACTAATTATATCACACTCGTGTAAATTGTACATATTATTTTAATATTATCCAAGTTTGCATACCCTTTTTATTTATCTTAAATGGTTTTAATTTATTAACTTTATTGATTATTATCAATGTGGCATAGTTGCTTTCTTTCTTTTGCTCCCAGAAGGCTTCATCAACACATAAATATTCATTGTATTTCTCTTTTATTGAGGAAATACTAGTAGTATTTAAATCAAAAAATAATATAGTTTTGATGGTTAGATAACCAATAACTTCTCCACCTGATCTTTTGATTAAGACGATATCATTTTTGTCTATTTTATTATATGGCGCGATTTTATTTTTGCTGAATCGTGATTCGATTGTCTTTTTTCCTTCCATCATATAACTTAAAACAGGCTCAGTGAATATTCCTAGGTGCCATGTTTTATTTTCTAAATTGGCAAATTCGTCCTTAGGTAATTGTTTAATTAATTCTTCTTTTATTTCGTTATACATTATCTATATCTATTAATTCATATTCACGTGAACCAATGCCAAGTGAGCAAGCAGTTTCTAGAATATGTACTCCATTCTGTCTTTCAATTCTCTCTACTAAATGATCACGCCCTGGGTCTTTAGAATTATAAACTAAATCAACACAGGCTTGATCTAGGGCAACGGGATCAAGGGATGAAAGGATACCAATATCAGCCATACAAGGATCTTCAGCTACTTCACAACAATCACAGTCAACGGATAAATTGCACATTACATTGATATATGCGGCTTTATCTTTAAAGTAATCCATAACTGTTGATGCTGATTCCGCCATAGCAGCGGTAAAGTCATCTTGATTGGCAAATAAATCCCAAAATTTAGATTGGTCTGTTGTCTTTCCGGCTGTATGGATATAAACCTTACCCGCAGTTGAGGCGCAGCCAATGGATAGTTGCTTTAGAGCCCCACCAAAACCGCCTGCTGGATGTCCTTTAAAGTGAGATAATACTAACAAAGAATCATAATTTTTAATATTCTTTCCAACATAGTTTTTCTCTAGTATTTTGCCATTAGCTATAGGTAATTCTAAATCAGGTCCTTCACTATCCATGATATCAACATTGAAGTATTTGCTCCAACCATGTTCTTCCATTAAGGCTTTGTGATGTTCCGTATCATTTCTTGCTCCGGGATAGGCTGTGTTACATTCAACAACCGTTCCGTTAACATGCTCAATCATTGGTCGCATAAATTCGGGATGTAAGTAATTTTGATTGCCCTTTTCGCCTGAGTGAACTTTAACGGCAACCTTACCTGGTAAATTAATACCTAATACTTCATACATTTTTACAACATTCTCTGGTATTATATTTTTCGTAAAATAAACTTTTGCTTTTTCCATTTTTTCAATCCTCTCTTATATAAATAGTATAACATGAAAAAAGAGAAAAATTAGTTAAAATTTGGAATTAGTTAATCACATTTTTTATATAAGGCGTTTTCACTTACGAATCCTACATCAATTTGGTATGGTGCTGAAACATTAGGAATGATCCTTTTTATCCTGTATTCTTCATTATATACCGTTTTTACGACATTAGTCTTTTCTGTATTATCATAAATATCCCCAAATACAAGGACTTTATCACCTACTTTAAATTTATATTCTAATTC
>CAMWQX010000056.1 GCA_947176475.1 uncultured Bacillota bacterium | reverse complement strand
CTTTTGAACCAAGCAAATTCTAATACAGCAATATCATCAACTGATGTAAATTTAAATAAGTCATTGGTAACAACTTATAGTGAAATTATTAGAAGTAAGCGAGTATTAAGACAAACTATTGAAGAATTAAATTTGGATAAGTCGTTTAGCAAATTATATTCGCAAATTGCCGTAAGTTCGGTAAATGATACATCAATTATCCGTATAAGTGTAACAGATGAAAATGCCGAGTTAGCAGCAGCTATTGCTAATAATATAGCAGGAGTATTTACAAAGGAAATTGTTGATATTTATAAAATTGAAAATATTAGTATAATAGATACGGCAGAAGAGAGTGAAACTCCATCTTCAGCGTCTATTACTAAAATTGTAGGTATTGCAACCATCGCTGGTGCATTTGTAGCTGTGGCAGCAATATTCTTGATATTCTACTTTGATACAACTATTAAGAATGAAGAAGATATTGAAAAGGCTACAGGATTACCAGTTATCGGTCTTGTACCTATATCTCGTGAAAAAGTTAAAGCTTCACAACATAGAAAATATTATAAAGATCTTGCTAAGAAACATATGTCAGATATCGAAGCACCACTTTTACCAATTGAAAAAGAGATTGTCGAAGTGGATGAAGAAGATGAAGATATTAAACGTATGATGTCTAAGAATCAAGTGGATATTAAAGTAACTAAGAGTGATGCAAAGAAAAGCTCAAGTGATGTGAAAAAACGTGTATTAAAAGATGATACAGATGACAAAGAAACACGTAAAAGAGTAGCTAAACCAGTGCCAATTGATGTTGACGAAATTGAAAATCAAAAGAGACCAGTTAAGGTTTCATCAATAGATGATGATTTTGAGAATACGAAGGTACTAGCAACTCGTACAAGAAAAAAATATTACGATAAGAGTAATTTAGATGAGTAAAGTGTAAATACTTTACTTTTTTGATGCTTAATTATACTTGTTATTTACATAATATGCGTATGGTTATTGTATAATAAAAAGAGAAGGAAGTGATTTTATATGTTTGGTCTTATGGAAACTGCATCATCAGAAAAAAGTAAGATTTTATCATATGATGATTTCCTTATGAATGTTGATGATGAATCAAAGAGGCGTTTAAGAACATTGGATGCGGAAATAGAAGCCTATAGGAGTGAACTGGAAAAGGAAGGTTTTCTCTTTGATGAGTGTTCTTGTGTTACGAAGGATATTAAGATCTTACGCAACCAATTTGGGTTTTACGTTGATGAATCGCATTCTTTAGATAGTAAAGATGAATATGCTTTTTATCAATGTGGATTAAATTTTTATCGGGAATTTAGTAGAAAGTTTAATAATCTTCATCGTATTTTAAGAGAAAAAGAGTATATAATGAATGGTAACTATCTTTGCAAGAAAAGATTAAGACCAGATATGAATCGATTCTCCATTTCTATGGGTTATGGAATGAGAAGACAAAAGAAAATTTATGAAGAAAGTCCTGAGCATCCTAGTATGGAATATCAAAGATTGGTTATAATGTTAGATGTTATCCATGATGGTGATAAGAAGAAAAAAGATGATATAATTGAGCGTTGCATGGCTAAATTAAAGGAATATTTAAAACCAACATATGATATTGAAGTGAAAAGGTTAAAAGATAAGTATGGTAGGGATTTTGATAATTCTTGTGGAGTTTTAATTATTGATAAAACTCTCGGAGAAATGGAAATGGTTTATGAATTTGATGGTTTAAATATTCATAAGAAGCCATATGATAAGTATTTTTCGCAAAATAAACCGTATATTGATATCTATTTAAGAATCATTACATATTGTTTGAAAGATGAATTATTATACAATTTTCCCGAAGAAAAAGGGTTAATTTAGATAAAATGTGCGATTTTGCGTAGATTTTTGCACTTTTTTCTTGCATTTAATAATTTATTTTGGTACATTTTATATGTAGGGTAGCAATGCCTACGAAATAAAAAATATATGGGAGGTACATTTATATGTCAAGATCTGAATTAGTAGATTTTATTGCTGCAGATGCTGGTTTAACTAAAGCCGATGCTGCTAAAGCTGTAGATAGCTTTTGGAAAGGTATAACAAAAGGTCTTAAAGAAAGTGGAAAAGTTACTTTCGTTGGACAAGGAACTTTTACTGCAAAAGTTAGACCTGCACGTGAAGGAATCAATCCTTTAACTAAGGAACCAATGAAAATTGCAGCTAAGACTGTTGTTAACTTCAAAGCTGGAAGCAAATTAAAAGATTCTGTTAACTAGAATATTTAAGGGAACTCATTATTGAGTTCTTTTTTCTTTGTAAAGTATTTTTAATACTCGTTGAAGTAAAATTTTATTTGTTTTATAATTGAATTGAGGATAATGATATGACAAGAAAAGTATATAAGTTAAAAAAATGGCCAAAAATTGTTTTAGTTGTCTTAATAATAATGGGAGTATTATTACATTTTGGCATGAAAAAATATAAGGAATACCAATATACCCAGTCATATGAATATAAATTATTAGAAGTTGGTTATAGTGAAGAACAAGTACATATTTTAGAGAATAATTTAAAGGCGGAAGAGTTAGATAAAATATTAACTTATCAATATAATGAGTTTATTACGGAGTTTGTACCTAAAAAATATTTTATATTTGCTAATTTGGATAAATATTTATCACAAGTTATAACAAAGGAAGAGGACTTCTTTAAATATCATGGGACTGAAGGATATGATTATGATGCTATAGTAGCATCTGTCAATGTCGGTACAATTGATGATTTTTATACGAATACAAAAAAGACTGATCGTGATGAAGAATATGCGATGATGGTTAATAAGTATTATGAATTGGGTGCGGATTATGAACCGGATGATTTAGTAGATATTCCTTGGAAATACCGTTTAGGTTTAGAAAAAGATACAGTTAAGGTAAGACAAGTAGCATATGATGCTTATATGCAAATGTGGGAAGCTGCCAATAATGAAGGAATTTATTTGTTAGCCCTAAGTGGATATCGCTCTTATCAAGATCAGGCTAGGGTGTATAAACAATATGAGGATTTTAAAGGAACTAAATATGCCGATTCCATAGCGGCTCGTCCGGGATTTTCAGAACATCAAACAGGGCTTTCTTTAGATATTTATTCTAAAGAATGTCAGACACAATCAGGATTTAAAGATTCGAAAACGTATGCTTGGCTTATCAAAAATGCGCATAAATATGGATTTATTCTACGTTATCCCGAAGGTAAACAAAAATTGACCGGTTATAATTATGAATCATGGCATTATCGATATGTCGGTGTAGAACTTGCTACAAAGGTCTATGAAGAAGGAATTACTTATGATGAATATTATGCCTATTATTTGGCTAAGTGATTTTTGACAACAAATAAGCCTTATGCTATAATATATCCTCGATACAGGGGGTATTTTAATGTCTAAAAAAAGAGAAAACGAAGGAATTCATTGGACAGCTTATCCTAAGGCTATTGGAGGTATTATAGCAGGAGGTTTTGTTCTTATTTCATCTACCGTTATGATAGGTAATGGTATAAATGAAGCAAGATCAATGAGAGCAACTCAAGAATATCATGAGACGGCTACATTAATAAATAATGAGGTATTTAAAGAAGCTTATCAAAATTATGATAAATATATAGAATTAATTGCGCAAGCTATTGAGAATTCGGATATGAATAATTCATCTATGGAAGTATTTGTAGCTTATACTAATATGGAAGAAAATGGATGGATATCTTTAGGAGATAAATTTACATATTGTGATTCTGATTTTGAACCAACAGGTAACTTAGGTATATCGGTTGTCTTAGGTGAAGGGGTTTGTCGTAATCAAGCTTTTAATTTATTTAAAGTTTTTGATAGTTTAGGATATGAAAGTGGAGTTGTTTATGGAAATATCTATAAAGATATTCCATCAGATGAAAATCCACATGCTGTAACTTATGTAAGAGATGGAAAGCATATATTCCTATATGATCCAACTAATAAGACGGTATTCTTAAGAGATGTATGGGGACATTTTATTTCCATTGCTAATGAAGATGTTAAATTTAATCCCGATATGTTTGTCGATAATGAATTTAATAGATATGATGATAATTTAGGTGTTTATACGTATTTTGGCGAAGATTATGGTTCTCGTATAACTTATGATACGAGAAGGTTGAGAGCTCAAGCAAAGGTTGATGAACTAGGAGATTATTATAAAGAATATGAGGAATTATATCTAAAATATTATGAAGAGCAGATAGCTTCTGAAAAAGAACAATATGATCAAGTGGTTGACCAAATTCTTTCGCTAAGAGGCGAGGAAGCTATTGAAATAAAAATATACTAGGCTTTTATAAGCCTTTTTTAATGGATAAGAGATTTTTGACAAGAAACGAAGGATTTGTTATAATACACCTCAGAAAAAAGGGGGTTTTTTTAATGCGTAAAATTATTAGTTGTTTAAAGAGATCTTTATATAGAGCTGGATTTGCTTATTTAACCTTGATGATGGTTGGAGCAACTGATCTTAATCTTAATGGCTTGGGATTTAAAAATAATAAAAATGATAGCCAAGAAAATGTAACTAAAGAAGTGAATTTGGAACAAGAACTTGTTAACTCAGAAATGGTGCGAAATGCAACTGTTAGATATGATTATCATACTAATTTGTTAGAATTATCCAATGAGAAAATGGTTGAGGATAATATTGATGATGAAATATTTGAAATGGGAGATATTCCAGAAAATATAAATACCCTTCTAGAAATTAAATATTTATTAGAAAAAAATAATTTAACTTCTAATGATTTAATAAATCTCCTTTCCACTTCGAGGTATCAAAATGCTTCAAGTAATTTATTTGCTAGTTATCCAGGATTGGATAATGCCAAAATTTTGGGTTTGCTAGATGGCAATCAAATTATTTTAAGAGATAATTTATATCTTGGAGATTCGCGAACTAAAGGAATGCTTTTAAGTGGTGTTGTTAATGAAGAAAATACGGTCTATGGTATAGGGTATGGCTATAGTTGGTTAGTTGGAAAAGGAAATTTTTCTGGCGATAAAACGAATGCTTTAAATGGTGGTATTGAAGGTTTAGAAACGAAAATGGATGATGATAAGAATTATAATATCGTCATATGGTTAGGGGTTAATGATTATACCTATGTTAGTGCCAAGACTTATTATCAAAAGTTTGTGGAACTTGCTACTGATAGATGGAGTAATCATAATATTTATATAGTTTCAGTTGGTCCGGTAAATGATAATACGGCAATTACGGTAAATAATGCAGGAATAAATACTTTTAATGCTTCTTTAAAAGAGTATATTAGCAATTCGGAAATTAGTAATTTAAATTATGTAGATTTAAACTTAACACCAGACTTTATTAATAAATATGATAGTGCTGGGTTACATTATGGGAGTGGAGATTATGAGAGAATTTTCAATCTTGTGGATAATGCCATTGCCCAAGATGATTTAGAAAATAGTAATAATATTTTGCATTTTCTTTATAGTGTTTTACTTGATTATGATAAAACAAATACAGTTAATGAGGATATGGTTAGTTATAATTCGATAAGACAAGGATAGTTAAATTTGACTATCTTTTTTTGTTTTTAATTTGATAATAAATATTAGAGTTATAGGTAAGAAAATTATTTTCTTTGTCAATAAGTTTTTGAACTTTACACAATATTTAAGTAAATCAGTTAAAGAAATGAACGATTTATTATATAATTGTAATAGAGGTGAAAAGTATGCGTGTAATAATTACCGCTGGTGGTACTGGGGGACACATTTATCCAGCCTTAGCAATTTTAGATAAAATAAAAGAGATGGAACCTGATAGTGAATTTATCTATATAGGTACACATAATCGTATGGAAAAAGATATAGTACCAAATAGGGGAATAAGATATATACCTCTAGAAATATATGGTTTATCTACTTCTCTTAAATTAATGGGAAGAAATATAAAAAATATTGGATTAATAAGTAGAGCAACTAAAAAGTGTATGCAAATAATGCGCGAGTTTAAACCAGATGCCGTTATTGGAGTTGGAGGGTATGTTACGTATCCAGTTATCAAAGCAGCGCATAAGTGTGGCATAAAAACCTTTGTTCATGAACAAAATGGAATTCCGGGTAAAGCTAATATAGCATTGCATAGAAGTGTTACTCAGTATTGGTTGAGTTTTAAGAGTTCACTTGAATATTTTAAGAATTATCCAGCGATAGTTTTAGGAAATCCATGTAGTGAAGCGGCTATAAAAGCCAAAAAAATATCTAAAACGAATTATGGATTAACTAAAAATAAAAAAGCGGTTTTAATATTTAGTGGTTCACTGGGAAGTACAGCAATGAATCAAAGTATTTTAGATTATTTAAAGATGTTAGATAATGCAAATTATGAAGTTTTATATATTACAGGTAAGAGTAGTTATGAGGCATTTATGGAAAATAAACTTCCGAAATGTGTTCATGTTGTGCCATATATTGATAATTTATGTGGTTTAATGAAAGATATGGATGTTATAGTTAGTCGTGCAGGAGCTTCGAGTATGGCGGAAATAACGGCTTTAGGTATTCCTTGTATACTTATACCTAGTCCATATGTTGCAAATAATCATCAATATTATAATGCTTTAGCAATTGTCGAAAATGATGCGGGAGTAATGATACAACAAAGAGAGTTAACACCAGATCTTTTAAAGACTAAAATAGAAGAAATTTTAAATGATGATAAGTTGGCAAAAAAGTATTCAGATAATTTAAAAGCAATGTGTGAAGAAAAACCAGCAACGGAAATTTATAAAAATATTAAAGAACAAAAGAATAAATAATAAAAGATAGGAGGCTGACATGAAAACGAAAAAAGTTAAAAAGAAAAAATTGAATATTGCTAGAACGCTTGTTGTTA
>CAMWQX010000055.1 GCA_947176475.1 uncultured Bacillota bacterium | reverse complement strand
TCCTTCCATAATAATAACTGGTGAAACGGGAAGTGGGAAATCTATTTTATTAGATCAAATAATTCTTCAATTAATTAACAAATATACATCATTAGAATTAGGAATAATTCCTATTGATACATCAGGGGTGGAATTAAATTACTATGCAGAAAGTAAATATACTTTATATAATGCCATTAATAACGAAGAAAAATCTATCGTTGCATTAACAAGAGTCTTAAAAGAAATCGAACGAAGAAAAGAATTATTAAAAGAACAAGGTAATTCTACTGTTATGGAATATAATGAGATTTCGTCTTCTAAATTACCTTTATTATTAGTTGCTATTGATGATGATAAATTATTATTGAGAAATAAAGATATGGAAAAACTTCTTAGTGGAATTATCAGTCAGTTAATGGGGTTAAATATTCTTTTTGTACTTGCTACAAGTGATGTTCATAATAAATTCTTTGAACGTGATAACAATACTTTAGCGTCACTACTTATAAGTTTTGATTACACCAATTCTTTAGAATCTCAAAAAGCTAATATTGAAGGTGCTCAAGATTTAGCAATTGGCGAATTCCTAGCCCGTAAAGATAATACCATTACCAAATATCGTAATTATGAATTTGATGATGCCATTATTAATGAAATATTAGATAAATAGGTATTGCTATGCAAGATGTGATAAATGAATTACTTAAAGAAACTAGTTATCTTGATCCATATTTAAGACAATTTCTAAGACTTCTTGATGGTAAAAAAGTTTTACTTATCGGTCAAAATAAAGAGTATCTAAATCCTAAAATAGAAAATATGGGATATGTTGTTGAAAATTCTGAAGTTTTTAACAATGAAGAATCTAATTCATATGATGGAATTATTCTTTTTAACACCTTAAACGAGATAGATAAAAGCACATTTCCAAAATTATTTGAAAATATGCATAATACTCTAAAAGAACATGGATACGTTTTAATAATTCTCCAAAATAATAAGAATGGTAACAATTATACTAAGGAATTCCTTGATGTTTTAATGGATTCTAATTATATTTTTAATGAAGAATTAAACAACTATGATAATCTCAAATTCTATATATATGAAAAAAAACACTATTAAATGCGTTTTTTTTTTTGCTATAATAACTTTAGATAATAAGGAGGCATAGTATGGATAACGCAAAAATTATTGCCCTAGTTGAAAAAGCTTTACCAGAAAGCATACTATATGGCAATTACATACATAGTGGAATAAATGTGCCTCTAAAACCTTTTTTAGAAAATGTCTTAGTTAATTTTATAAGTGAAGGTTCAACTTATGAGCAAGTTTTAACATACATTAGAACTAAGGTTTTACCAGATGTAAAACCACTAACTAAAGAAAATGATACTACAATTGATTTTGGGGCATTAGAAAATAAGGATGTCCAAGCTACACCAGAAACCAATGAACCTGAACCTTTAGCGCCTATAATTAATATTTCTCAAGATGAATTTATTCCTATTAATCCATTATTAGGAAAACAATATATTGATGAATTTGTGCAAAATCGTGTAGGATTTATTGCAACTGTTAGAACGAGTGAAGTTGCCGTTGTCGAAACTAAAGAATATTTATATAGTAAAATATCCTTTATGAACAGTGATGGAATGATACGCATTGGCGATAATTACAAGACCATTGAAGAAGTTTATAATATGTTATTAAATAATACCTATCGACCAGCAACTTTAGTTGATAAAACCGAATTGTGTATGTATTTAGCTGAAGAATTAGAACCAGAAGTTTTAGAGTCTGTTATTAAAGAGTTAAATATGACTACTCAAGAGTATATTCGCGATGTATTACCAAAGATGATGGTCAATGCTACGGATATTTATATATCTGGTAGAAATATTTCAGTTGACGAAGCAATCTTACAAATCGCCATAAAGCAACGCGAAATATTAGCACGTGAAAAAGAAAAAGCCGATAATGAAAAACTAGAAGAGTTTAATCGTACAGGAGAAAATCCGTCATTATTGAGTGAAATAAAATTAGAATTAGCTAAAGAAGATACCATTGAAGTTACTGCTGAGATACCCATTGTCTCATCATATTTAGTAACTCCCGAGGAAGTAACAGCTTTAAGCACTTTTCCTCATGATGCCATTTATAGTAATGATTACTTATATTATGCTAATTCATTAAATCAATTAAAACAGAGTATCAAAGATACCTCAACAGAACATGATTTAACGGCAAAAGAAAGTGGAAATAATGGCTATTCATTTGAAGTTATAGCCCAAGAAGCCTTAAAAAAGATACCGACACTTGAAATGCAACAATTAATAAATTCTACATCTGAGCTAATTGGCACAAAACGCAATGAACTTATTAAACTATATAGCAATCGCGATGAATATTGTGATGCCGTTATGACTGAGATTAGTTCCATATCTCGCCAATTAGAGGTCATCGACAGTGTGGATGATTTTAGTGAAATAAAAAATCAAATCACTAAAATAACAGTTGATTTAGTAACAAAAAATATTAAAGATATGCGCATTAAGCAAGCATTAGATAACTTAATGATTTCTTATAATCAAGCATTCACTAAGTATAACTTAACACAAAATGATTTTGAGAAACAAAAGAATCGCGTCGTTGAGTCACTTAATAACTTGCAAAGTGATATTAAAAGAAATTATGCGAGATTATTATATGCCCAAGATCCTGGCTTGATAACCAATACAAATATGAGTATTGAAATGCTAAGAGGAAAAGTTGAAGAAGCAGTAAATGCCCATTTCTTAACTGAAGAAGAGGCCAACAAATATTACTCTGAGTTAAATAAATTAAATACATTGGGAACTACAAAGAATAGATTGGGAGCATAGGTGATATTATGACAGAAGAATTTAATGAATTATATAATATGCTATCTACAGACCGTGATGATGTTAAAAATATTAAAGACAACAGTGAAAAAGATATCAGTATGTTACTTGGAAGAGCACGATCATATGTTGTAGATGACATTAATATTGAATCAGATTATAACTTAGATACCGATTATGAAAGATATAAAGTGGACAATATATTCTTAAATTATAATATTCGCAAAGATTTAACAGAATACAAAATAACTCTTTTACAATCATACTTACAAGATTTATTTGCTGAAAAAAAATTTAATGATTATCGCAAAGAGAAAGAAGAAAAGTTAAGTAAAACTGAATATTTAGAATATATGCACAATGCTACAGTACGTTCAGATCGTATTGCTGCATGGTATCAAGAATTCATGCAAAGATAGTTTATCTATCTTTTTTTATTTTGCAATAATATATTACTGATAAACAATAAAAAAGATTAGTTAATAACTAATCTAAATAATATATGTCTAAATCGACATTGCCAGATATTCCTGGAACTCTTCCTTTATCACTTAACTGCCACATGATACCATTTTTATCCATCTCTGTTTCCGTAGCATAATGAGCTTGCCATACGGGATAATCTTTTCTATTATTCCATATATGATTTAAATAATATTTTGAAGAATAAAGCATTGCCTCATATCCATTCTTTTTTAATTCGTCAGCAAATGCTTCGAAGTTCATATTCAAATCATGAATTGATACATTATATTCTCTAATATATTGCCAGTTTTCCCAATCATATGCAATTGGAAAATCTAACTTTAATCCCTTTAAGTTTTTTACTACCCATTTTGCATGCTCACGAGCCTTATCAGGATTTAAAGCTACACTATAAAGATAAACTCCGACTTTTAATCCGGCATTTTTCGCATTTTCAATATTCTTTTCGTAGAAGGAATCCATCTCTAAATCTTTTTTAGATCCTGATTGAACACCCATACGCATCATTACAAACTCTACACCAGCTTCTTTTACTTGATTATAATCTACATCTCCTTGCCAGCGTGAAACATCTATTCCAATCATTGTGTCATCAAATTTATACTTATTTATATATTCTTGAATATTATATGTTGGTTCGGTTGGCTTTTGATTAGTTGTTGGTTTTTTCGTCGTAGTTGTAGTTGGTTTCTTAACTTCTTCAATAACTTTAATAGTTAAGTTTCTCGTTGTTTCATTATTCGCTTCATCACTGAAAATATACTGAACTGAGTAATTTCCAACTTTACTTATATCATATTCTCCTTCAACCCGACATTTAGGTTCGCGATCATAGTTATCAATGAAGTTCGTTCCTTCACAAGGATCAAATTCCGAATCCTTAACAACAGTCTTAGAAGAAGCTGCATTTAAGATAAAAGGAGATTCATTATCTAATAACTCATATGTTATATCAAATTTATAGGTCCTTTTATTAAATTTATAATCTAAAGTAACCGTATGCTTTCCTGTCTTATCATTGACAATTTCTTCATCTTTATTTAATATTTCAACATTCGTATCTTTAACTAAATCACTCATTTTAATTGTTTCGAATACTAAATAATTATTTTCCTTTAAATTGATATAAGCATCTTTGGGCATTTCATACTTATCATAACCACATCCTGTTAATAAACTTGCCGTTATTAACATTAAAATTAATTTTTTTCTCATAAACATCACTAAGACAATTATATAATAAATTTTCAAATTATGATATAATTATTAATCGAAAGGTGAGTATTTATGGCAACCCAAAAAGAAGATTTTAAATGTCCTAATTGTAAAAAGAAAAATCGCATTAAGATTAAGAGTGAAGTAACCAGTGCAGAAATCGATAAAATTATTGATCGCTCACTATTTAAAGTAAAATGCCTTGCCTGTGGAGAAACCATAACTGTTGATTATCCTATTAAAATAAGTGGGGATAACTATGTTATCTATTACACTCCCTGCTCATCTGATGAAATCGAAGATGAATATCACGAATATATGCGTGTATGCGATACCTTTGATGATTTTAAAGAGAAACTCCTTATAATGAAAGATTCTCTAAATGATATAATAATTGAATTAATAAAAGATTATTTAATCATAGAACTAGATGAAGAAATAAAAAAAGATATAAAAGACATAAGATATGATGGTCAAAATGAAGAACATCTTATATTTTATTTAATTGGTGCTGAAAAGTCGGCTGGTTGCAGTAAACAAATATATGCTAATCTATTAAAGAAATGTAAGTTAAAGAAAATTAAAAAATGCGTTAATGTTGATCATCAAACCTACGAAAAATACTTGAAAAAGAGGTTTTGGAAATGAATATAAGTATAAAAAATGCATCTGTTACTCTTTCGGGAAATACTATTTTAGAGTATGTTAATTTTGATATTAAAGATCATGATCATATTGCCATTGTTGGTCGTAATGGAGCGGGAAAGACAACTCTTTTAAAAGCTTTAATAGATAATGAATTATTCGAAGAGGGAATAGGAGAAGAAAAATTCCAAATTACTAAATTGGGCAAATATAAAATTGGTTATCTTCGCCAAATTGAATTTGAAAATGAAGATGAAACTCTTTTAGATGAGGTTAGAAAGTCCTTTAAAGAACTCATCAAAATGGAAGACAAACTAAATGAATATGTTGCTAATATAAAAGAAAATAGCACTGAGAAATACATCGCCGAATATACTGAACTACAAGAAAGTTTTAAATTACTTGGTGGATACTCCTATAAAAAAGAATATGAAATAATGCTTAATAAATTTGGTTTTAGTGAATCTGATAAATCCAAAACTATTAAGGAATTCTCTGGTGGACAAAGAACAAAGATTGCTTTTATTAAACTTCTCCTTTCGGCCCCAGACTTACTCATCTTAGATGAACCAACTAATCATTTAGATATCGAGACTATCGAATGGCTAGAAGGATACTTAAAAAAATATAAAGGTGCCATTACCATCGTATCGCATGACCGTATGTTTATTGATAATATTGCGAATATTATTTATGACATAGAATATGGACGTACCACTAGATATGTCGGAAGTTATGAACATTATGAAAAGGAAAAACAACTTAACTATGAAAAGACGCTATATGATTATGAATTCCAACAAAAAGAGATTAAACGTCTAAGAAGTATTTATGAAAGATTTAGATTTAAACCATCTAAAGCATCTCTTGCTATGTCGCGTCTTCATCAAATTGAAAAAATGGATATTATTGAAAAACCTAATAAGATTGATATGCGTGTTTTTAAAACCAATTTAAGTGAGATTGAACCTTCTGTTAAAAAAGTTTTATTAGCTGAGGATTTAGTTATTGGTTATGATAAACCCTTAGCAACCGTTAATCTTGAAATAATGCGTGGTAAAAAAATTGGTGTAATTGGCAAAAACGGGATAGGTAAGTCGACCCTACTTAAAACGCTTCATGGACTTATTGAACCACTTTCTGGCAATGTTAGTTATGGTCTTCGTGTTTCACCAGGATATTTTGACCAAACTCTAGCTATGATTGACTCTAATAAAACAGTTTTAGAAGAATTTAGAAATCATTTGCCTAAATTAACTGAACAAGAATCGCGAAGTGCATTAGGCTCATTCCTCTTTAAAGGTGATGACGTCTTTAAAACCATCAATGTCCTATCTGGTGGAGAGAAAGTCCGTCTTCAACTATGTGAGATTCTTTATAATAAACCAAACTTCTTAATCCTCGATGAACCAACTAATCATATGGATATTGTTGGAAAAGAACATCTAGAAAATATTTTATCCGAATATGAAGGAACTATTATCTTTGTTTCTCATGACCGATACTTTGTCAAAAAGATAGCTAATGAATTATTAGTATTTGATGATAATGGAGTAACTTTCTATCCTTATGGTTATGAAGAATATATGAATAAATTGAATAATGTCGAAAAAAAAGAAGAGGTTAAAGTAGAAACGAAAAAGGAAGTAAAGGATACACCAAAAAAGGTTAATACTTATGATGCTCGCAAGTCTTTAAATAAAATTGAAAATGAGATTATTAAATTAGAGACCAAGATAAAAGAATATAACAATGAATTATTTAAAAGTGATGTCTATAATGACTTTAATAAAAGTTCTTCTATCAATTCTAAAATAGAGGAGTTAACAAAAGAATTAAATACTAGAAACGAAGAATGGGAAAAATTAATCGAAG
>CAMWQX010000054.1 GCA_947176475.1 uncultured Bacillota bacterium | reverse complement strand
TAAGAAGTGATTCTAAATATTATCTAACAGCATTCTTTTCTTTATTTATCTTTGTCAGTATATTTAATGCCTTTAATGCGCGAACGACGAGAGCAAATATATTCTCGGGAATACTAAAAAATAGAGTTTTCCTAGTTATTATGTTATTTATCTTTTTAGCTCAAATATATTTAATTTACTTTGGGGGTAAGTTATTTAGAACATTTGGTTTAACTTTAAATGAATTAATTATCGTTATTGCCATTGCGAGTACGGTTATTCCTTTGGATATTCTCCGAAAATTAATGCATAAAAAAAGATGATAAAGATGGTATAATAAATGGGGAAGTGGAATTATGCAAATAAGTGAGATAATAAATACCTTAGTTGATTATATAGAAAAACATTTATCGGATGATATTGATATAAAAAACTTAGCTAAATTAGTGGGTATTAATGAATTTATTCTCAATCAATTATTTACATATTCAGCAGGTATTTCCATAGTCAGTTATATAAGAAATAGAAGGTTATCGAAGGCAGCTAATGACTTAATTGCTTGTGATAGTGTTTTAGATATTGCCTTAAAATATGGATATGAGAATGCGACATCTTTTGCAAGGGCTTTTAAAAATTTTCATGGTATAAATCCAAGTGATGTAAAGAGGGGGAAAGGTCATTTAAAAAATTATCCCATAATCCATTTAGAAATACGAGAAAGTGATAATATTTTAACTTATTCGATTGTCAATCAAGAAGATAGAGTTTTATATGGCAAGTGTATTAAAAGTGATGATAAGAATATCAATAATGATGCTCCTGAATTTTGGCAATATATGAATAAACTATATCGTGATAAGTATGGGAATATTGATTATGGAGCAGTTGTAACAACATCCGTTAAGGAAACTCATGAGACTTATGAATATTGGATATTATATGATAAGAAAATAGATGAATTTGAAAAATTTGTAATTCCTAAATCAAAGTATTTGGTTTTTCGAATTGATAGAGTAGAAGCAGAAGATATCCAAGAGATGTGTAGAGAAGTATTTAATAAATTCTTGCCAAGTACAGATTATGAATTTAATGAATTGCCAGAGTTAGAACATTATCATGATGATGTTGTTGATTATTATGTACCAATAGGATAAAGTGATAAAACTGATATAAAAAAAATCAGTTTTTTTTGTTGATAAAATGTTACTTTTATTATAGGAGGTTAGTTTTATGAAAAAGATAATTGATAGGGAATATATTAGGGATAATGTGGCTCAATTAATGCTTGGTACTGCTGATAATGAGATTGTTATGGAGGGCAAGGAAATATTGCTCTTAAAAGCTAATGGGAAAGTTTTAATAAACAAATATTTGAATCATCCAAAGAGAAGGGAATTTCCTTATTGTGAAGTGCCTATGCATGAAAGTGAAGGAACAGAATTATATAATGTTCTTTTTGAGATGGGGAAGAACTATTTGGTTTATGAATTAGGGGATTTAAATGATAATGTCATTATGAATAGTTTTACTCCTGTAAGTGATGGATGTTTATGGAATCATGAAATAGCTAATATGCCTGATGAAGATGACTTTGAAAGTACGTCTTATACGCGAGAAGAGATGGAAAGAATCTTTGATGGACATAATTATGATTCTTTGATTATTGCAGATAAGACAGGGAAGATAATGGTTGCTTATTTCGAGTCTGATGGTGAAATAATTAAGACGGATATGCTTCCACCAAGAGAAGTAGAGATGGAACATCGTGGTAAATCAGCATTAATATATGGTGGTTTTATCATGCAACATATCATGATTACAGTAAAGAATGGCGTCTTTAAAGCGGTGAACTTTTCTTTAACATTAGATGTCGATGGAACTTATTTGTTGGTCACACAAGATATCGTTTTACCAGATGTTAGTTTTGTCGAAAACTTAAATGTTCCAAGGGAAAATTATGAAAAAACGGGTTCGGTAAGTATTAAGTAAGATACTATATATTAATGTCTTTATGTATGATATAATTAACCTTGAGGTAATGATTTTATGAAAAAGACGGGAAAGTTAATTATTGAAGGACACGATAAAAATCCCTTTGTAAAGTTTTGGAATTGGGGATGGGGGATATATTATAAGAATCCCGAAGTATGGAATTATTTGATTGTGGGATTTCTTACGACCATTGTCAGTTTAGTTGTCTATTTTGTATGTACTTATACTTTTTTAGATCCGAATGTGGAAATAGAATTGCAGATTGCTAATGTTATTTCGTGGATATTTGCTGTTACTTTTGCCTATTTTACTAATCGCATTTTTGTCTTTAAAAGCAAAGAAAAAAATATGGTTAAAGAAGCTAGTAAATTTGTGGGATCAAGAATACTAAGTTTATTTATGGATATGTTGACAATGTTTATAATTGTATCAGTATTACACCTAAATGATAAGATAGGAAAATTAGTATCTCAAGTAATAGTTACAGTTGCAAATTATTTTTTAAGTAAGTTATTGGTATTTAAAAAGAGCAAGTAATTTGACTAAAACTTAATAGTTAGTTATAATAACCCCTTGAAAAGAGGGGTTTTAATATGCTTACATATGCTGATAAGGAAAAAGCTTTGAATGATTTAGAGAAAATTTGTAAGAGAAAAGATAAAAAAGCATTTGGGGAATATTGCCAATCTATCTTTATTTGTACAGATAAAATTCCAGTTATTTTGGAAATTTTAAAAGATGTTAAGAAGTGTATGATACCTACTAGTTCGGGGGAGAGTTCGATTGAAATGGCTTCCAAGGGAATAGATGTTTATACTTATGATATAAGTGCAACTTCATATTATACACAGCAGTTAAGAATTGCAGCGACCAAGATGTTAGAATATAAAGAGTTTTTATCATTCTTCTATATGTTTGAAAGTCAAGAAATATTATCAGAAAAGTATTATGAGAAGTTAAGAGAATCCTTACAACCTCGTGCTCAATGTTTATTAGATAGAATGTTTTCGAGTATGGAAGGCGTAGAAATATTAGATAAATTATATGATATTTTAAGATTATGTCCAACCTTTCTTGATCGACCAGGACACTATATGGATATTGCCAAGAGCATGTTTAGTGTCAATAATGAAGAGGGGTTTTATCGAGCAAAGGAAGCAGATTTACAAAATAAAATTCATTATGCCCAATTTGATATATTAGATTTAGCTAGATCAGATTATATAGATCAAAAAGGTTTTGATATGGTATTTTTTAGCAATATCTTATATTCTTTATCTTTAGAAGAAAAGATTGCCTTTATTCATATGCTAGATGAATTTTATATTGAGTATTTAAAAGTGGGAGGCTCTTTAGTAAATTATTTTCATTCGATGGACGGGTTACCTCGTCATTTAGAACTTAAACAAGAAGACATTGATTATCACAATGTTAGAAGTGAGGAGTTGGAGATTTTATCGGAGTTATCTTCTGAATTTTATGAGATTGGGCAAGGTATTAATGGACAGGGATTATATCAAAATGATATAGTTCACTTAATTAAAAGAGTATGTTAGAATAAATAAGGGGATTATTATGAAGATATATGTCAATGATAAATATATAAAATCAAGTAAGATTAATAAGAATTATAAAATTGTTAATTTAACAGATACACATTTTAGAGGAGATAATTTTTCTAAGGATATTAATGATGCTATTAAGATGGTAGAAAAGATAAATCCTGATATGGTATCTTTAACAGGAGATTTTATTGATTCATTAGAATATGGTGTTAATTATAAAAAAGATTTAAGAGTTTATTTAGAATATCTATCGAGTATATGTCCAACATTTATGTCTTTTGGTTCGCATGATTTAGAGTTATTTTTGCGCCATGGCAATCGCGATGATTTTTCCGAAGAAAGGAAAAAATATCAAGAGGAATATTTTGCCTTTTTAAAAAGTATTGATGGGGATTTTTATCCTATTTTGCCAGAGAGTACAGAGAGAATTGATTTAGATGATAATATATCCGTTTTCGGTTATAGTTATCCGGATAATGAAGGACCGAATATGGAAAAAATTCATGGAGATATGGGATACATGCAAAAATATTTTGCAGCGATGGACAAAGATGAAGAACGCTATAATATTTTACTGTGCCATGGTCCACTAGCATTCTTTGATAAGGGAAAACTTTTAAGTGATTGGGGAAATTTTGATTTAATTTTATCAGGGCATAATCATGCGGGAATGATTCCACACTTTTTAAGATTTTTGCCATTTGGTTTAATCGATCCTGATAGAAATATCTTACCCAAAAATATGTGTGGTTTATTTGATAATGGCAATGGTACAGTTATGGATATATCTCCAGGATTTTTAAAAGTTCCAGGTATCGTTATGGAAGATATTCCGGTTGTTGGCAATTTGATATATAAATGTAATTATCTATATGCCGAGGAATTTGATGTAATAAATTTAAATCAAGATGTTAAGGAATTAAAAAAAATGGGCTAGTAACCCATTTTTTTATATTTTTCATAAAGTTCTTTAAAGCGATTAAAATGAACAACTTCTCTTTGGCGAAGGAATAGAAGGGGTTGGATGACGTCTTCATCAGTTGCAAGATCAATTAAGTGTTCATACATAACACGGGCTTTTTCTTCGGCAGCCATATCTTCCATTAAGTCAGCTAAAGGATCACCGATGGATGCAAAGTATGTTGCTGTGAAAGGAACACCATTAGAGTCAGTTGGATATATACCACGTCCATGTTCCGTGTATAAAGAGTCTAATCCAGCTTCTTTCATTTCTTCTAAAGTAGCATCTTTTACTAATTGATGAACCATAGAACATACCATTTCATTATGACCAAATTCCTCAGTAGCAATACTATTTAAAAGGTTTTTACCTTCCTCCGTTGGCATGCCAAATTTTTGAGAAAAATAGCGAAGCGCTGCACCTAATTCGCCGTAGGAACCGCCATAGGCCGTGATTATATATTTGGCCATTTTTAAATCTTTTTTCTTAATATTTACCGGATAAGGTAATTTTTTATCATACTTATACATGTTCACCCTCCCATGGCCAAGGATTAGAATTCCAAGAATAACTAGCAAAAGTGTCATCACATAATTCTAATACTTGATATTTTTGATTGTATTCATTAGTACAATGCTTTAAGTTCTTAGCAATTTGTTTAAATTTTTCGAAGCAAGCTTCATCATTAGGATGAAGTGCTAAATAAAGATTTAAATCATTCATAGCAAAGTCAAGCATCATAATGCGCAAGAGTAAGCTTTCTCTTTCATTATGTGGTTCAATATGTTTGGGTTTATAGTTTTTATAACCTTCATAAATTTCGGGAAACATATTGCCTTTTTCAAAACCTTCATCTAACCCATAAAGCTTTGATGGTTCGATATCATATATGTTTGTTTCAAATTCAAATAACATTTTATTACCTCCACTTTATAGTATGCTTGACTTATAAATTTGGTTTATAAAACCATAATAAAAAGGGAGGGTATCTAATGATTTTTTTATGTTTAAAAATATTCTTTGCAAGAATAATTGATGTGAGTTTGGGAACAGTTAGGACGTATTTTATCGTTAAGGGAAAGAGAACAGTAGCAGCATTAATTGCTTTTGTCGAAATATTTATTTGGTTTTATGCGGCAAGAGAGGCTTTGAATACGGATATAACTTCAATATTTATCGTTATTTCTTATGCAGCAGGTTATGCGATGGGAACATATTTGGGAACAATCATAAATGAGATGTTTATAAGTGGATTTGTAAATATTCAAGTAATTTCAGATGTAATTAAAGATAAAGAGATTAAAGAGATAAAGAAAAATAATTTTGGGATATCGGCAATTAAGACAGTGGATAGTAAGCATATGTTGTTTATTGAAACTAATAAAAAAAGAGTTAAGGAATGTTTAAATTTAATAGAGAAAATTGATAAAAAGTCCTTCATTATTATTAATGAATCTAAAGTAGCTTATAATGGATATATAAAGAAAAAATGATAATCTTGATAATAGTTATAATAATATAGTATAATAAACTTGGAATTGGAGTTTATTTGTATATGAAAAATAAAAAAAGGATAATTCTATTTTCGATATTAAGTAGTATTGCAATATTTTTGGATTTAGTAGATTTTCGATCTATTCAAGATATGACCTATGAACATTTTTATAATAAGAATGTTTTAGTAATGGGGATATTAGCAATTATATTAATACGTTTAGGAATTTCCAATAAAGATAAAAAAATTAGTAAAAGTAAAACTGTACTAGTGTGGATGTTTTCCCTTTTTATGCTTATTGGAGAAGCTTATGTAGGTAAGGGAACATTCAATTTAATAATAGCCAATATTACAACTATAATAATTAGTATAGTTAAGGTGTTGGGATATGCTTATATTTTTAGATTATGTTTTATCTATTTAGATGAATTTATGGGTAAGATTGATTTAAAAGAAAAAGTGTCTAAGAATAAAAAAATTAATTGGTATATGAAAAAAATGGATGAACATCCTTTTTTAACACCGTTAATTTCCATATTATTAGTATGGAGTATATATATGATTGCCTTTTATCCGATAGTTTTATCACCGGATCCAGCTTTTCAGATTAGGCAGTATTATAATGTACCAACGAAGTATATTAATTGGGTTATTCAAAGAGATCCAAATGTGTTTATGACAGCACATCATCCAGTTACCCAGACCTATCTTTTGGGGTGGTGTATTGATTTAGGAAGAATGTTAATTAATGATAATTTTGGCTTATTTATATATGATTTAGGTCAGACATTAATTTATGCCAGCATCTTAGCTTATACTTGTACTTTTGCTTTAAAGAATGGTGTTGCAAAGAGATATGTGATACTTTTAAATTTAATGTATTTAGTTGTACCAATGTATGCCTTTTATTCGATATCAGCTGTTAAGGATACTTTATATACGGCATTTATGATTTTATTTGTGTTATTTATATATGATTTTATTAATACGAAAAGAGAGACGTTATTAAGTAAAAAGAGTCTTATTTATCTATATTTTGTTATGCTTTTGTTGTCTTTGTTTAGACATAATGGAGTATATATAATTGTTATGACTTTACCTTTCTTACTAGTATTTTCTAAAGT
>CAMWQX010000053.1 GCA_947176475.1 uncultured Bacillota bacterium | reverse complement strand
CATCTCTTCATGAATTGCCATTTGAAATTATGACATCAAAACAAACTAAAGATGATGTTCGTTTAAAATATCGTTATTTAGATTTGCGTAATGAAGCTGTAAAAAGCAATATAAAACTAAGAGCGGAAATATTACATTTCTTGCGAAATAAGATGTATGATTTAGGTTTTACAGAGGTTCAAACACCAATCTTAACTGCCTCATCTCCTGAAGGAGCAAGAGACTTTGTGGTACCATCACGTCTTTTTAAAGGTAAATTCTATGCTCTTCCTCAAGCTCCCCAAATCTATAAAGAACTTTTAATGGTTGGCGGCTTAGGAAAATATTTCCAAATAGCACCATGCTTTAGAGATGAGGATGCTCGTGCCGATCGAACATTAGAATTTTATCAATTAGATTTAGAGATGAGCTTTGTTGAAGAAGAAGAAGTCCTAAATGTTGGAGAAGAAATCTTCTATGATACATTTACTAAATTTTCGAACAAAGAAGTATCCCCAAGACCATTTAGAAGAATAGCTTATAAGGATGCCATAGAATTATATGGAACAGATAAACCAGATTTACGTAATCCATTGATAATCAAAGATGCCAGTGAGGTATTAAAAGATACTAGCTTTGGTCCATTTAAAAAATCTACTATTAAAGTAATAGTAGTTGATGATATTGGCGGCTATTCCAACTCATGGTTTAATGAAATAGTTGATTATGCCTCAAGCATTGGAATGCCAGGAATTGGTTATATAACCCTTATGGAAGACGGTTCTTTAAAAGGACCAATTGATAAATTCTTAAGTGAGGGAGAAAGAACATCCTTAATTAAAGACTTTGATATGAAAACAAATTCGGTTATGTTCTTTATTGCCAATAAACGCCTTTCTGTTGCGCAAAAATTTGCCGGTCTTATCCGTGATGAATTAGGTCGTAAGATGAATTTGTTAGATCCAAATAAATTAGAATTATGTATCATCAATGATTTCCCAATGTTTGAAATCGATGAGACAACAGGAAAATATGACTTCTGTCATAATCCATTCAGTTTACCACATGGGGGAATTGAAGATTATAACACTAAGAAACCAGAAGATATTCTAGCTTACCAATATGACTTTGTATGTAATGGTAATGAAATGGCTAGTGGAGCAATAAGAAACCATGACTTAGACTCTCTAGCTAAAGGATTTGAAATAGTTGGATATTCTCGCGAAGAAGTAGAAGAAAGATTCAAATCAATTTTTACAGCTTTCAAATACGGATGTCCTCCCCATGGCGGTATGGCCCCAGGAATTGATAGACTTATCATGTTAATTCAAGATGAACCAAATTTAAGAGAAGTTCAAGCCTTCCCAACAAGTGCTAGTGGAGCAGATCTAATGATGGGTTCTCCTTCTGAATTAACTAAAGAACAATTAAGAGAATTAGGAATAAAATTTGAGGTGAATGAAGATGAATAGTGGATTTACACAAGAAAAAGTTGATAAGCTTGCTGATCTTTTGCTTATTGGCTTAACTGAGGAAGAAAATAAAATGGTATTTGAGGAATTTGAAATAATCGATGCCAATATTAATAAAATTAATGAGATTAAAGGAATAAAAGATGCTAAACCTATGACTCATGCCTTAGATGACTTTGTGTGCACTCTAAGAGAAGATGAAGCTGAAGAATCTATTCCTTTAGATGATTTATTAGCAAACTCTGATGATACCGAAGATGGATGCGTATCAGTACCAAAGGTGGTGGGATAATGAAATACATGGGATTAAGTATAACTGAATTACATGAAAAGTTAAAAAATGGTGAAGTAACTAGTGAAGAATTAGTTAAAGAATCTCTTGAATTATCTCATGACGCCCAAGAGAAATGTAATGCCTTCGTTACTATCTTAGATGATACTAAAGGCGGCGAAGTAACTGATGATTTATTATCCGGGATACCATTTGGTGTTAAAGATAATTATTCCACTAAAGGAGTGCTTTCAACCGGTTCATCAAATACTCTTAATGATTATGTACCATTCTTCGATGCTACAGCTTATGATAATTTAAAAAAACGTGGAGCTATTATGGTTAATAAAGCAGCGGGGGATGAATTTGGTTTAGGTGGAACAGGAACAACTGCTCATACAGGAGTTCAAAGAAATCCATGGAATACAGACCATATGTGTGCTGGTTCTTCATCAGGTTCTGCTGCTGCTGTAGCTGCTGGTGTTTATCCATATGCCTTAGGATCAGATACAGGAGATTCTATTCGTAAACCTGCTGGTTTCTGCGGTATTGTTGGCTATAAACCTACATATGGTATGATTTCCCGTTATGGATTATTTCCTTTTGCATCAAGTTTAGACCATTGTGGTGTTTTAACTCGTTATGTTCGTGATGCCGCTATCGTTGTTGATGCCATGAAAGGTATTGACGAATTAGATATGACATCCTGGGATTCTAGTCACATTCACTTAAATGATGATTTAACTGATGATGTTAAAGGTAAAAAATTATTCTATATTAAAGAATTATGCGATTTAGATAACTATCCAAATGCTGATGAAGAATTAACTGCGCATTTAAATAATTTCCACGAAACTTTAAAAAAATGCGAAAGTCTTGGTATGACGGTAGATGGTGTACACATTGATCAAGCCCTAATACGTGCCATACCATCAGTATATCAAGTAATATCATGTGCTGAAGCAACAAGTAATCTATCAAATCTTACAGGACTTATTTTCGGACCTCGTGGAGAAGGGGATAATTATATTGAAATGATGAAAGATCATCGTACTAAAGGCTTCTCTCCATTAATTAAGCGTCGTTTAATCATTGGTTCTTATGTTTTACAAACAGAAAATCAAGAAAGATACTTTAAAAACGCTCAAAGAGCAAGAAGACTTATTGTTGATGCTATTAAAGAACAATTTAAGAATTACGATGCTATGATTTCTCCCGTTGGAACAGGCCCTGCCAAATTAATTGATGGATCTAAAGAGATGTTAAAAGATGATACTCTTGCTTTAGAAGATCAATTGCAAATTGGTAACTTTGGTGGATTCCCATCAATTACCATACCAAATGGCTTTGTATCTAATTTGCCAGTAGGTATTAATATAACTGGAAATTGCTATGAAGATCAATTAGTTTTAAATATTGCCTATGCCTTAGAAAGTGCTATGGAATATAAAGGACAAATTGCAAAGGAGGTAAAATAATGGGAAAATATTATGTTACAATCGGACTTGAAATGCACTGTGAAGTTTCCGAAACTAAATCTAAAGTATTTTCAAGTGCGAAAAACGAATATACCGAAACTCCAAATAGCAATATTCGTCCCTTAGATATGGGCTTCCCAGGAACTCTTCCTGTTGTCAATAAAGAGGCTGTTCGAATGAGCTTGATGATGAGTGAAATTTTAAACTGTCGCCAACCAGAATATATGTATTTTGAAAGAAAAAATTACTATTATCCTGATATGCCTAAGAATTATCAAATAACACAAAATCCCCCAGAAGACTGTGTTGGTATGAACGGGTATATAGATATTGAAAGAGAAGATGGCTCAACTTTCCGTGTTGGAATTAATAATATCCACTTAGAGGAAGATGCTGCTAGTATGGATCACTTATATGATACGTCTGTTATTGATTATAACCGTGCTGGTGTGCCACTTCTAGAATTAGTTACCGAACCTTGTATTCATTCAGCTGAAGATGCTGTATCTTTCTTAGAATATATTCGTGCTATCTACCAGTATTGTGGTATTTCAGAAGCTGATTCTAAGAAGGGGCAAATAAGATGTGACGTTAACGTATCTATTTCGGATGATGAAAATACACTAGGAACGAAAGTTGAAATGAAAAATGTTAACTCCTTCGGTGGTGTATTTGGTGCTATTCAATACGAGATAAAAAGACAATCAGAACTAAAAGATGCAGATCGTTATGACGAAGTAGAACAAGAAACGCGTAGATGGGATGAAGAATCAGGAACAACTATTAGAATGCGTTCAAAAGTTGATGCTGAAGATTATAAATACTTTGTTGAACCAAATATTCCTAAATTTAAAATTACTAAGGAATGGTTAGAAGAGATAAGAAAGAGTATTCCTGAGCTTCCTTATGAACGTAAAGCAAAATATATGAGCGAATATGGATTATCTGCTTATGACGCTGGTATTCTTATCAAAGATATCAATACAGCTAACTATTTTGAAAAATGCATATCTTTAGGTTCTGATGCTAAAATGGCTGCCAACTGGATAACTGGCAATATCTTAGGTTATACCTATAAACATGAAATAGAAATACAAGATTTATATTTAACTCCTGAAAGATTAAATGTTATTATTTCCTCAATTCAAGATGGTAAGATATCTTCAAAACAAGCTAAAGAATTATTCTTTATGGTTCTTGAAAGAGAAGATGAACCAGAAAACATTATGAAATCAGAGGGAATGCAACAAATAAGTGATGATGGAGCAATTGTTTCTGTTGTTACCGAAGTATTAGATGAAAATTCCGAACAAATTGAACAATATAAAAATGGAAAAACAAATATGTTTGACTACTTTGTTGGACAAGTAATGAAGAAAACTCGTGGTCAAGCAAATCCAGTAAAGGTTAAAGAAACTTTAACTAACGAATTAAGCAAGAGATAATCTCTTGTTTTTTATAGACAATTTTTATTATAAGTGCTATATTTGTGATAGAGGATGGTGAGTATCAAGAAAGAATAGTTGCTGTAAAAAAACATAAAAAAGGAAGGAAAGAAAAAATGAAAAAAGTAAGTAAAATATTATTAATAGCATTAGCAAGCATTGGGATACTTCTTACAAATACTGTTAATGCCCAAGATTGGTCTGATACTTGGTTTGATTCAGATGATTCAGAACAAGTGAAGGCTGTAAAAGAAGATGCCATGAATAAAATTGTAAAGGCTATCCCTGACAACATAACTCTTGATATTAAAGAGATAGATGCCTTAAACGGATATGACGAAGATACAGGATGGCGTGAAATTGATAGAATATTGAGAGAAAAGGTCAATAAATCATTAAAAGATGCAGGAATAACATTTCCTATTAATTTAGAAACAACAGACGATAAAGGCGATAAAGTAACTATTACTATAGATGAACCTTTCATAGGAGTTGTACCATTTTATTATGACTGGGATAATGATGGTAGAATGTATCTAGATAAAAATCTAAATACGGCTCATGTTGAATCAAGTATTATGTCAATCTATTCATGGGGTGGTTCATCTATAGCAGCAACAGTTAAAACCATTAACATCAGCTATAGTGATTCAAACAAAAGAAATGATGCAGATCAAAAATATGTTGATTCAAAAGTAAAAGAAGATATGTATTTATTTCAAAACGTGAAAGAATTTAACTTAGGAGGTTCTGGTTTTGACCCTGCTGCTCCTCAAAAAGAAATACTATCACGAATAAAAAATCTATTTAATGATGATACATTAGAATTTAAATCATACTATCCAGAACCTATGGGAAGAGGTGACTATGACTTTGGATTTGAAGAATGGATAATCATTGTTTATAAAAATGGAATTGCCTATAAAATAATTGATGTTGGTAATGCCAATACAGTTAAAATGACTATTCCAAATACCATAGAAGAAAATGAAGATGCATACATGGAATATGTATCTAGTTTATTCGCTAAATCAGATTTAGGTAAACCAGTATCAATGAAATTACTTGATGATGTAAATACTCACTTTGATGAAAATTTTAAATTTGAAGATAATAAAGGCTATTATGAATTTACTTTTGCTGATGAATATGAAAGCAAATATGCATTCAAATTAGTACGTGAAGAAATTAAACCAATAACATCAATAAAATTAAATAAAACTAATTTATCATTAGTTAAAGGAAAAACAGAAAAGTTAACAGCAACGATTAATCCAAGTGATACGACTGATTCAAAAGCGTTAACTTGGACAAGTTCAAATACAAAAGTAGCAACTGTTGATGCTAATGGAAATATTAAAGCCATTGCGGCTGGTACAGCAAATATAACTGTTAAAACAAGCAATGGAAAAACGGCAACAGTAAAAGTAACTGTTACTAATCCAAACGTACCAATAACATCAGTTAAAATTAATCAGGGTAATGTTAATGTTGTAGTTAAAAGTACAACAAAATTAACTGCAACAATCAATCCAAGCAATACGACACAAAGTAAAACATTAACTTGGACATCATCAAATACTAAGATTGCAACAGTAGATAAAAATGGTGTAGTTAAAGGTATTAAAGCAGGTACAGTAACAATAACAGTTAAAACTTCAAATGGTAAAACAGCAAGCGTTAAAGTCACTGTTAAAAAAGCCACACCAATTAAATCAGTTAAGTTAAATAAAAAGACTTTAAAACTTGAATTAAATAAGACAGCAACAGTAAAAGCCACAATTAATCCAAGTAATACAACTGATAATAAGACACTTGCTTGGTCATCATCAAATAAGAAGGTTGCTACAGTTGATCAAACCGGTAAAATAACAGCTGTAAGTGCAGGAACTGCAACAATTACAGTTAAAACATCTAATGGAAAGAAAGCAACAGTAAAAGTAACTGTATCAAAGATAAATGCTAAAAAAGCTAAGATTACAGCAATAAAAGACCAACAACAAACAGGTAAGGCATTAAAACCTGCTGTAGAAGTAAAATTAAATGGTAAAGTATTAAAGAATGGAACTGATTATACAGTTACATATAAGAATAATAAAAATGCAGGTAAAGCAACTGTAACAGTTAAGTTTAAAGGTAACTATACAGGCTCAGTTAAATCGACATTCTTAATCATACCAAGTAAAGTTGCAATAAAGAATCCAACAACAGCTAAGAAGAGCATTACAGTAAAATATTCTAAAGTAAGTGGAGCAAAGACTTATCAAGTGGCATATAGATTAAAAGGGACAACAAAATGGTCATATACAACAAAGACTAAGTTAACTAAACTTACAAGTGGAAAAGAATACGAAGTAATGATACAAGCTGGAATAAAGAATGGAAGTAAGAAACTTTATGGAGCTTGGTCAGATGTTAAAACTATTAAAGTTAAATAAATACCAAATGGCACTTAATATTAGTGTCATTTTTCATGTTAAAATAATTGG
>CAMWQX010000052.1 GCA_947176475.1 uncultured Bacillota bacterium | reverse complement strand
CAGTATTATTTATTGGTATATTTTCCTCAATTTGTTATTTGTATAATTATTTTATTTTTAATGAATATGTCGTATTAACAGTACTTTACGCGGTTTACTTCTCTTGTATTGTCAAAATGCGTGTAAAGAAAAAAATAAGAACTTCATCTTCTCCCAAATGATGAAGTTTTTTTGATAATATATAGGTAAGGAGAAATTACTATGAAAAAGCATAAGAAATATCGTATGAGACTTATTTGTTATACATTAGTATTAGTAGGCATAGCTGGACTAATAGCTTTTTCATGTTTTAATACTTGGCAGAAGATTTATGAAAACCGTAGATTGAAATCCGAATTAGAACAAAAATATAGTAATCTAGTTGATAAGGAAGAATCCTTGTCTGGAGAAGTAGTAAAGCTACAAGATCCAGAATATGCCGCAAAATATGCAAGAGAAAAATACCTATACACTAAAGATGGTGAATTAATTATAGATATGTCTCAATTAAAGGATTAGTTGAAAAATAGTAGCATATATGTTATTATTTTTTTTGTAACGGGCTCGTACTTGGTTTCGACAGGATACAGTCTTGACTTAGTTGCAGGTGGTGGCTACCCTAAGTAGCAAAAATTTAAAATTAACTGACAATAGAGTAAGTTTTGCTCCTGCATTTGCAGTTGCTTAAGATAAGCATTGGAGCGCTGATATTTTAATTTTCCATAGTTAAGATTTTGGTTCATATATATTGAATATATTTGTATATGTTTATATATGATGCAAATGAATATTTTATAGAATAGTATGCATTAGTTTGTTAGATACTTTTGTGCATATGAAATTATATTTCTAACTAAACCTGTAGATGCTATTTATAAGAGTATTTTGGACAGCGGTTCAACTCCGCTCGGGTCCACCAATTTGATAATACACTCGAACTGATTTGTTTCGAGTTTTATTATACTTTAAAATTGTGATAAAATATTACTAGAAGTTTTAATATAGAATATAAAATTAAATAAAGAAGTGAGAGATAAAATGTATATAGAAAAAAGAATAAAATTAAGAGATATTAATTACTATATTAGAGTGGAATTAGAATATAAAAGAGAAAATAATGATTTTGTTTGCTTGAGAATGAAAAATTATAAAGATGACTATTATGATGGTGGAGATTTTTCGATATTAATTGAAGAAATTGAAAAGAAATATACTTTTGAAAAAGCTCAGAAATATGATAAAAATATAAGTTATATGGCGGATGTTATATATTTGTATGAAAGAATACCATTTTTGAGTGGTATTAGAGATGAATATATATCAAGTAAGGATAATCTTCCGTATTCAATAGGATATATATCTAAAGAGGAAATTGAAAAATATATTGAAGAAAACAATATAAAAATAAATAGAAATGATAAATTTAGTTTAGGTGATGGACGTACTTGGAATATTTAATTAAAATAATTTTAGTAAAAGTTTAAAGGATGAGATTTTATGGATAAATGGCAGAATATAAGACATTTTAAATTTTCAAGTGTTAAGAATTATAATCCTAATAATTTTGTTTTTTTAGTGCATGCTATTGATTTACCTGCTGAGATATTGAGTACCTATCACTTAAGCATATTATTAAAAGATTATGGAGATAATTATAATTCTTCTCAAAGAATTGATTTGGCATTGGATCCACAACGAATTGCCGAAAAAGAGTTATTGTCTTGTACATTAGTAGCAAAAAAGGGAGATAAAGAAACATTGACGACATACAAGCCTTTTGGATTTATTATAAAATGTCCGGTTGAAAATGTAGTAATGGTAAGTCGTAGTGATTTAGGAACTCTATATACTCATCCCGATGAAGTAAGACAAAAATATAAGGATGTAGTATTTCCCTCTTTTGAGGATATAGCATTAGTTGATGAGTATGATTCGGAAACTTTATATGCTCGTCTTAGTAAAGAGTTACAAGATTATAAAGATAATAAAATTGCAACATTTGATGAAAAGATTTTTTTAGATGATGGTGGATGGAATGAAATATTAGTTGATGGAACAACTATATATGGAAAAGTAGAGATAGAAGGAATATTTGTTAATTTGGGACATTTTTCTATGAATGATGCTAGTTATGCACAGGCGGTTATTGATGAGGCAAAAAAATTGGAACGTAGGTTAGGAGTTTCTTTAGTTTATTTACCAAAAAAGGAATATAGTTTTGAGGATAGACCAATAGAAGTAATTTATAATTCTTATCCGGAAGAGGATTCGTTTTTAGAAGAGATATCTTTTACTAAAAATGGTAAAAAGTATAGGTTATATGTTGGAGATTCTGATACGCCAATTTTACAGTCTTCTACTAATGGAATGATGAAGCCTATGAGCGGAGAGGATTTTGCATTGTTTTCAAGTGAAATTAATAAGTTATCTTCTGAAGAATTATTAAAACATGCCGATTTAATTAGTCAATTACCGCAGATATTTGAAAGTCAGCAATCAAATGCAAAAGATGCTAGTCAACTGTATCGAGTATTGGAAAGTCGACGTCCATTTGTTAAAGAGCGTGATGATTACATCAAATTTTTCGATAATAATTCGTCACTTATTGAAAAATATCCGTTTTTTTCAGATAAAAAACAACATAGATAATACTTGCATTGTTGATAATTTAGATATAGAATATTAAAATAAAAGATGAGGAATTGATATGGGAATGGGACATTTACATTTAAGAAAAATTTTAAAGGAAGAAACTTTGTATAAAGATAAAAGTGCTGCTAGGCATAAATGTGATTTTTCTCAGCATTGCATTCTTAAAGCAGTCGATGAAGAAAAGCGATATAGGTGCTATAATGTTATGAAGTGTAGTGAATGTTTATCATTTAAGAGTATTCCTGAACCAGGTAATATTCAAGGATGTGTTCTAGATGGACTTACAGATGAACAAAAAGAACTTCCAGTAATAAAGGGATATTGTAAACATTATTATAATGTTGTGTTTTCTAAATTAGAAAATATTGCATTTGGTAAAGAAAATAAATAATAGTTAGTGGGGATAGGTATGAGTATGCAAAAGATAAAATTAGATGAAATACACGAATTAGAAATTCGTTCGAAAGAAGATTGGTTTTCTGATAGATTCCGAAGAAAACTTTATAGGGAAACTATTAAAGAAATAGTAATAGAGAAAGATGAACAAAGATTGTGTATTGGTTTATGTGTGAGTAATACTTATACGGGAGCAGATGAGTTTATTCAATATAGTCCACAATGTGTTATATTCTTTAGGGGAAATAGTATTACTAAGAGGTATCGAGTTGAACGTATTTTTGATATTGCTACAATGCAATCTTCGGTAATGAATAAGGCAGAAATAAAAGAAAAGTATGACATAGATTTACCAGAAGAAGTGGGCGATCCTGTAATTCAAAGAAAAGGTGCAAGAAATAAAGGTTTGTCAAAAAATCCATTTATACGAAGAGCAATGGCAAATTAGATTTATAAATTCAATTCCTAAAGAATTGAATTTTTTAGGAGAAAGACATGATAGTTTATCGAGTTATTGAAGATGTGTATGACTATACAAAAGAAGGAAAAGAAAGAAATGAATATCAAGATTATTTAAATGGAACAATAAGTTTACCAAAAGAAAGTTATAATGATGGCATTAATACTCATGATTATAAAAGCGGTGTTAGGTATTTACATTTCTTTCATTTTTATGAAGGAGCAATTGAATATGTTTCAGGAATTCCTTCGATGGGTTGGGATGGAAGATGTTATATTGCTTACTATGATATACCTGATGAAGTTTTAGATAAATATAGAGGATTTGGCATATATCCTGAAAGTATACATCCAGCTGTTCCTTTGCTTGAATATGCAATACCCTATGAGGAATTAGAAAATAGGTTTATTGTTGGAGAAGCGAGACAATATAATATCAGAGATGAATATTCAGAGGAATATAAAAGATATATGTTAGGAGAATACAATAAATATATAGATAGTCTTGATGATAGTAATAAGGAATTTGTTAAAGCATATCTTAATAGAGATAAGAAATGAAAAGACAGTGATATGTCTTTTCTTTTTTTGTTGGCGATATATATTTAGTTAGAAACAGTAAAATTCTATGATATACTAAAAGTAGAAAGACTTAAATGAGGATGATAAAATGAGTATATTTAGTAATTTATATGAAAATTTATTAGATGAATTGGAAGAAGGAAATAAAGTTATTTGGGGAGAATATAATTCAGATGAACAAAGAAAAATAGATGAGTGGAATAGAAGGATTGGCGTTGATAACGGATTGTTTTCTACGGTTTTTCGTGATAAATATTTTCTTTCAAATTTAATAGATAATTGTCCAGATGTGGAAGAACAATTTAAATATGCGGAGAATACATATAAGTATTGTTCGGGAGATAATACTTTTGATGATAATTATGTTATTTTTACTAGAAGATCAGTTCCGTCTTCAAAACCAAAACCTGAGGCATTTTGGACAAGCGAGCAAGTAATTGTGCTAAATGGTTTAAAAAATGAAATTCCAGTTGGGTCAGTTCAAAGACTTTATAGTGTCATAATGGTTACTACTTTAGCAAAATTAAAAGACCATGGTCTTTCTGATCATGAAGGTGGCGGGAGTGATGGAGAAATATGTATTGATCCGGATAAACCTTTTAATGATTTTCTTTTCACTTATAAGCCCGAGCATGAAATGGCGGAATTGAGAGAATATCAACAAAACGGAGGAGAAGAACTAGAGGAAGTTTTGGAAGGATTACGTGAGACAGCAGAGATGAGAAAATCTGCACAAGGATTTAAAATTTAAGTAGTAAATAATAATTATTTATTGAGAACATAATGATAGGAGATGAAATTATGAGTGATTATAAGAGTCAAGCAAGAGAATTTGTAAGTAAAGTAAGAGAATTAGCTAAGGAATATAATTTGCCATTTTTTATTGTAACAGATGGAGCTAGTGCTACTTCAAATAATGGGTGTGAAGCCGTAAGAGTAGCAAGGGATAATCATATTCAATATGAACTTAGCATAGGGTCTGATCCTTATGAGGATTGGAGCAGAAGTGATGTTATTTCATTTCCGGTAGATGAATTGGAAAATTTAAAGAAGCGATTAGATAATAATCAAATAATTTATACTACGAGAGTTTCGGCAGAAGTGGGTAAATATAAATTAGATGGGGAATATGAATCACATTTGGGAAAATTGAAAGTAGTTTCATTCAAGCATTTTGATGATATTAATGATCATCCATTTATAGATGAATTAACAGTTAAACAAAAAGATGAAATAAAAGAATATATTGAAGAAGCGGGTTTTGATTTGATAGGTTTAAAGAAAATATAAGAGAAAGTTGGTATTAATATGTGGCGTAATGATGTAAAAGATTTTATGAATGGAAAGAAGTTATCTATAGAATTTAAGCCGATAGATGTTGATTTTTTAGTCAAAGATACGGATGATAAAATAACTGTTAAATTAGATAGACCAGATTTAATATTTGGAGGTACTTTTATATGTGTTCCAAAAGAATATGAGTATCTAGATGGCAAGAAGGCAATCCATCCAATAACTAAGGAAGAGTTGCCAATTATAGTTAGGGATACTAAGGAAATGAGATTGGGAATACCAGCTCATAATGAAGAAGATTATAATCTAGCTTTAGAAAAAAATTTACCAATTAAGCAAGTAATTATGCCGGTAAATGCCAGTTTAGATGACAATAGACCAAGAGAAGATAAGGAATGGGTGTATCGTGAAAATGTTGTTTTAATTGTTAAACATTGGAGTGAAGATAAGTATTTGTATATTGATTATAAGAATCAAGATTGGAAGTGCTTTATTTCAGGTGGTGTTGAAAAAGATGAAACACATGAGGAAGCAGCAATACGTGAATTAAAAGAAGAAAGCGGATATATTAATATAAAAGAAATAAAAGAGATGCCACTAAAAATGGCGAATGTATTTTATGCAGCACATAAAGGAGTAAATAGATATTCGACTGTTACATCATTTTTTATTGAACTTTTAGATGGTGAGTGTTTAGAACTTGCTGAAAGTGAAATGTTAGAACATGAAGTAAAATGGGAAAATAAAGAGAAGTTATATGAAATATTAAAGAATGGATTTACTGATCAAATATGGTTACTTAAACAACATTTACATGAAATAGGCGCTTATACGGGAATGGGTAAATTTATTAATTCAGAATTTTTGAATGATTTAGAAGATATGAATGAAGCATATGAGAAAATTGTAAGTTATTTTAGTGGCTTATAGTTTGATATTTTGTTCAAAATGTGTTAAAATACGACTTACTTAAGGGGAATGGTTATGGGAAATTATAAAGGATTTACTTGTGCTAAAGATGTATTAATATATTTGGAAATGTGTGAAGAAGACCAAAAAAAGACTTTTAGTAGATTAGATAAAATGGATATAGGTTTTTTTGATTCAAAAGAATTAAAACAAAAACGCAATGATTTAAAAAAACAATTAAGAATAATAAAATTTAGAATTGAAAACTGTGTCGGGATATTAGAGAAAAATACGACATTTAATAGGCGACTTTTCTTAAATTTTTTGGTTAAATATCTTACCTTAAGAGAAGGAGTAGAATATGCAGTAATGACTGTTACTGAGGATGATGTTGCTTTAGGAATAGCCACGAAAACATATGGATGTATGAGTACTGAGTATGATATTATTACGACAACAGATAATAAAAGTAAATTAGAGAGTAAAGGGGATCAAGGTACTTTTGGTGCGACAACTGATGATATAGATGATTATTTAAAAGTATGTAAAGATAAAAAGTATCTATGTTTTTCAGAGGAAGAAAAGCAGTTTACTTTATTAAGAGGTTCATCTTTAAGTAAAGAATTTGCTAAATATCCATACTTCCGTAATTTAGCTTTTGATTTAGTTGATTTGAAAATGCAAAATCCCAATATGAGCGATGAAGAAAGATTAAAAGCTATATTAAATTCTGTGCAAAAGAAGATGACATATTCAACTAATAAATAAAATGATGGTAATTATTGATAAATTATAGATAATACGACTTACTTAAGGGGAACGGTTATGAGAAATTATAATAGATTTAATTGTGCAAAAGATATTTCCTTTACAATTCCTTAATACTTATTACATACAATTTG
>CAMWQX010000051.1 GCA_947176475.1 uncultured Bacillota bacterium | reverse complement strand
ATTTAATATAGATTATACAGAAGGTGAAAGTATTTCTTGGAATGGAGTCAATATTAAGTTTGATGAACATTCTGCTGTTGTTGATAATTGTCCTTATCATATAATAAGAATTCTATCGGAAGAATATCCACTTCTAAATATTTTTAAAAATGTAAAGCGAGATTATTTATGTATTTATTTTGATGATTTCTATCTTAGAAAAGGTGTAAAAAAGAAAAAAAATAATACATATAGTAGTTTGGAACCATGTCATGTACATAATATAGAAGCTTTAATTTATTTATTATCTGAGATTAGATATTTTTATGAGGTAAGGGATTATACAGAAGAATCAAGAAAAGCATTAATAAGTGAGCAAAAGGAATTACTTGCATCAGCTTATCGAGAGTTAATCGAAGAGATAAATCCAAATTGCACAACGGAAGAATGGAAAGAAAAGCAAAATATATCTGATTATGATGAGTATGATGAAATTAGAGAATTAGTGCGTCAATTTGATAAAACTGCAAATCCATATATAAATTTAGATGTTGAAGTAAAAGATCCGAGTGAATTTATGGATAAAGTACATATGACGTTGTGTTATGGAAATCCATATAAAGGTTGTAAAGCAGAATCAGATTATTTATCTGAATTTATCAATTATGTATACATGCACATGGAAGGTGGAGATTTGTCTGCAAGCTATATGCGTTATGATAATTGTTTGGAATATAAATTAACTTATTATGATGATGATAATCTGTTAATAGGTGTTGAGCATAGGATTACCGAAGATTCTGATAAAATATGTTTACATGTCATATTAATTGGTCCTATAAGTGTTGATGATTTTTTTGATAAAAATGATGATGCTCCTGTTGACAGACATGATGATGAACTTGTTGATAAAAATGTGGATGAAAGTAAGACTTTACTAAACTTAGCTTATGACATGAAAACGGGCTTGGTTGATTATGATTCTCATCCTATTACGAAAAGGGATAAAGAGATTATTATCCCAATGTTGAAAAATGCTATTAGAGCTGGGCAAAGAACAATTCTTGCAAATATGACTAAAAAGAAGAATGATGTAGTAAATAAGTTATAAAAAAGTGTAGCAATACACTTTTTTTCTTGTAAATAATTCCGCTTATGTTTATGAATTTGAGACTTGTCTTTAAAAAAATAAATGCTATAATAATGGCAAGAGGTGATGGTTGATGAATTCAATAGAATTCAAAAAAGTTTTAGATGTATTTGATATACATACTAAAGGTGAACTTACTGATTTAGTAGATGGAAAAGTTAAATCAATGTATTCTTGGAAAGGTATAAATTTGTTTTTTGGAGGAACATATTATGCATTAGTTAAAGGTCAAGTTCCTTATGAAGTCGCAAGAATTATGTCGAAAAAGTATCCAGATTATCGCGATGATGTAAGAATTGATGGTACTTATGGTTATGGAAAAGTAAAAGATAAAAAGTATTATTCAAAGGATGAAATGGGAAATACTTATGTAGATACTTATCATATAGATTCCATAGAAGGTTTAGTATATATACTATCAGAAATTAAATATTTTTATGAAGTACGTACTTATACAGAGGAATCAAGAAAAGCATTAGTCCGCGAACAAAAGGAATTAATAGCACAAGTTTATAGATCATTACTTGAAGATGGTAATCCAACAATTACGACAGAAGAATGGATGAAGGCTCACAAGATTCCAGTTAGTGAAGAATGTGATGAAATTAGAAAATTAGTTAATCAATTTGATGGAGTGGTAAATCCATATATAAATGGTGAGGTTGAAGTAAAGGATCCAAGTGAATTTGTTGGTAAAGTCAAAATGAATATGGCTTACGATAGACATAATCTTATTTGTATGTATATAAATGTTGATGGTGTAAAAGCTTTATATGCCCGTGATGTCGAAGGACGTAATCAAGATGAGTATTTACAATATATCTTATCTTATGATGTAACACCAACTTATAGAATGAGTGTTGATCATACCGTTTGCGATGAGTATGATGAAATACGTCTATATGGTTTTAGAAAAAATGATTATTCAGATGAGGGAAAAATGGATTTACGTTATGATATGAGAACGGGATTAGTTCATAGTACATATGGTAATGTTCATCATCCAATGACAGAAGATGAGAAAGAATTGTTCATATCTGAAATAAATAAAGCTTTAAAAATGGGACAAAAGTTAATTCTTAATCGTATGACTAAAAAGAAGAAGAACTTAGAGAAAAAGTTAAAATAAGAGTGTAGTAATACACTTTTTTTATTTGACAAAGCATATAATTTTTTATTAAAATATTCTTGTTTGATGGAGAGATGCATTATGTTTGTTAAACTTAATTCAAAGAATTTAAAAAAATTATGTTCATTAGCCTTGGCAGGAACTATTACGATGTCTTTAACCGGTTGTAATCGTACGGTTGTTGATACACAGTATGGTTTTGATAAGGCTTTGATTTTAGGAGATGATTCAGCAATTATCTTAGATGTTGCTAAGTGGTATGATTATTCGGGTGAACAACTACAACTTACGACAGATGATAATATGGTTGTTTTGACTTCTTCTTTTGATACAAATCCTTTTTATGGCAATAGTAGTGATTATTCTGTTCAAACGGTTGCAACTAATGCTATAAGCGAAGACGGAGATTTATATGATTTATCAAAGAAAACAGAAACATCTTTATATAACAAAGAATTTTTTGATACTAATTGGGTATTTAATAGAACTGTTTTATTTAATGGAAATAATGCATTAATTTTACCTGTGTCGGATTGGAAAGATTATGAAGGTGAACAAGTTCAAGTTATAACGGATGGTAAGTTGGTATTAAATTTATGTAGTTTTAATAGTAAATTAATCTTTGATGTTTATAGTGATACAAAAGCATCGGATTTTGCTAAATGGTATGTTGGAGAAGATGGAAATGTCGTTGATTTATCAGCTTCTGCTGCCAATTCATCAGGTTTTAATTATACTTTAGTTGATACAAAGTATGGATTTAATAAAGCGATAGTAATGAAGGATGATGCTATTGTTATTTTACCGATAGATAAATGGTGTGATTATGAGGGAGAACAGTTACAGTTAGAAATAACTGATGGACCAACAATGGTTACGGACTCTTACCATACAATATTGGTAAATGATATTGAAAGTGAACTAAAGGCCGATCAGATTGCTGAATATTTATGTCCGAATGGGAAAATTACGGATTTGAGTGCAAAATATAAGTATGATACACAAATATATTTTAATGGAACTATTTTGGATTTAAATAATGGATTTACAAAAGGAATTTTTTCTAATGATAATACGGCCTCTGCTGTAAATATTGATAAGTGGAATGACTATGAAGGAGAACAACTTCAAATTAAATTAGATACGGGAGATGTCATATTAGCATCTTCGATGTTATTAAATTTGATGAATGGAGGAAGTAAGGATATCAATGCATCAACGTTGGTAGATATGTATACAACTAGTGATAAAGTTGTTGATTATGTCAATGGAGATTGTAGTTCATCTCTTTATAATAAATATGTTTTTGATACAGAAGTGAAATTTACTTATGCTTTGAAGGTTGTTGATGGCAATGTTACAATTATACCTTTAAAGGAGTGGGAGGATTTTTATAATACCGATGGTAAAAAGAAAAAGAGAAAATCACCATTTGAAAAATCACCTAATTCAGCTGATATATATGAAGAAGTGAAAGTTATTGTAGATTTGTTAACGGATGATGATGAAAAAGAGGATTCGCCAAACTGTGAACAACTTCAACTTACATTGCCTGATGGAAGTGTCATAGTTACAACAGCTTATGATACAGTTTTAGTTAATAATAAAACAGATATTAAGGAATTAGCCGAAATGTTTAGGGGTACGGATGGGGTTATATCCGATTTAACACCTTATGTTGGGGAACCAAATGTGTCTGCTTGGAATAAGACATTATGGGATACGAAATATAATTTTGGTTATGCTATTTTCAATAATGAAAGTACTTCTCAAGTTTTCCCTATAAAAGAATGGAAAGATTTTAAAGAAGGAGAACAATTACAACTTAAGCTTAATGATGATACAGGTTTCTTAACATCATTTGTCAATACGACATTAGTATATACCAAAACAGATGGTTTAGAAGAGACTTTAGCTGCGGCTTTTAATGGTACTTTAGATCAAGATAAACCTGCTATAAAGGTATATGAATAAGAGATTTAGTTCTCTTTTTTTCATAATAAAATATGTTATTTTTCATATAATTTAATGGGTGTTTTTATGCGCATAAGTGATTTACAAGCTAAAGAAGTAATTAATCAAAGGGATGGAAGATATATTGGGAGAATTATCGATATGGATATATTAGAAAATGGGGTAATTAATTACTTTGTCGTAGAACCAAAGAAGTTATTAAAAAAATTAAATATATATAATAATGAAACAAGTATAAAATTAAATCAAATAGTTAAAATAGGAGAAGATGTAATCCTTGTAGATTTACCATAAATAAGATATAATTAAGTTGGGTGTTGACATGAATAAAAAGAAAATGATACTAGCCATAATTATTTTTGTAATTGATCAAATATTAAAATCAATAATACAGTTAAATAATGTCAATGTAACGGTTATTGATAATTTTTTTAGGTTGACTTATTATCAAAATACGGGTGCAGCATGGTCGATATTAGAGGGACATGGTTATATGTTGATTTTTATATCTATCATTATGCTAGTATTAGTTTTTAATATGATGTACTCCTATGAAGATGATAAATTGAATAATACAGCTTTTGGGTTATTAATTGGTGGTATTTTAGGAAATTTATGTGACAGAGTATTTTATGGAATGGTAAGAGATTTTATAGATATTCGCATATTTGGTTATGAATTTCCAGTATTTAATATTGCCGATATGGCAATTGTTTTAGGAGTTTTATTAATATTGATATCAACAATTAAAGGGGATTTAAAGAATGGAAATAGAAGTAAAAGAAAACTTGATAAGAATAGATAAATTTTTAGTAGATTATATGGAAGAATCGCGAAGTACGATTGCTAAGATGATTGATAATAGTTTTATTTTAGTCAATGGCAATAAAGTTAAAGCCAATTATGTAGTTAAGATGGGCGATATTATTACAGTTGAAGAGGGATTTGTTGAGGATATTGATATCGTTCCTGAAGATATTGAAATTGATATTGTCTATGAAGATGATGATATAATTGTTGTCAATAAGAAAAGTGGGATGGTTGTGCATCCAGGTAATGGCAATATGCATGGTACTTTAGTTAATGCTTTACTTCATCATACATCAACTTTATCAGATGTTAATGGTGAAATACGTCCAGGTATTGTTCATCGAATTGATAAAGATACATCGGGTCTTATGATTGTTGCTAAAAATAATAAGGTACATAATATACTAGCTGATAGTTTATCAAGACATGAAATTAAAAGAGAGTATATTGCACTTTTAAAGGGTGAATTTTTAAGCGATACAGCAACTATTGATGCACCAATTGGTAGAGATAAGATTAATCGCAAGAGAATGGCTGTGACAAATGTCAATTCGAAGAATGCTGTTACGCATTTAAGAGTTATTGAAAGATATAAGAATTATACATTAGTTAGATTGTCTTTGGAAACGGGGAGAACTCACCAAATAAGAGTACATATGGATTATATTGGTTATCCCGTTTATAATGATCCAGTGTATACTAATGACAAATGTAGTGACTTTGGACAATTCTTACATTCGACAAGTATCGATTTTATTCATCCAACTACGGGTGAGGAAATGCACTTTGAAGTAGATGTTCCAGAATATTTTAAAAATTTTGTTGATTCTTTAGAAAAAAAATAAAGATATTTACTTAAGAGTTTATTTGTTATAAAATAGTCAAAGAGGGAGAATAGATATGAGTAGTTTAAATATGACTAGTATCGATGAAATTACTATGCGTTTAGTTCACTACCTTGTAACTAAAGAAAACTATCAACCTATTATTGTAGCTGGTTTAGATAATGAAATATGGCTTGAAAATGTTGATAAAAAGTATGGGGTAATAAGAATAAATAGTAATTATATTCACAATAATGAGCAGTTAGATTTTGATATATTTAAAGCTAAGACAGTAGTTAAACAGATAAAGAAGAAGACGCTTTCATTAAAGTGTAATACGTTGAGTATACTTCTTAATGTCAATGATGATGTAAGTGTAGCTAGTAATGATAAACATATTGATGTATGTTCAATTAAGGATATAAAAGACTTAGAGGATAATGAAGATTTGCAAGACGTTTTTGCAGAGATAAAGAATGATGTTATTGATGCCAATGATGATATGGACTTTTTCATAAATGTTACAAATGATATTAATAATAAAACGGAAGAAAAGAATAAATTATATGAGAGGACTTTTATGAAGAAACCTCTAATTGTTACATATGCCTTGATAATTATAAATGTTATTATCTATCTTTTATCACTTGTTGATGTTTTAGATATTAATGCTTTTTCAATGAGTTATGATGCTGTAAGAGCAGGAGAATGGTGGAGAATAATAACCGCCGCATTCTTCCATAATGGAGCAATTCATTTGTTCTGTAATATGTATTCGCTTTATATAATAGGTACACAGTTGGAAACGGTTTTAGGTAAATGGAAATTTGGTATAGTATACTTTGCAAGTGCTGTTGTAGCTTCCTTATTTAGCGCGGTACTTCATGGTTCTGGGGTTGCTTCAATTGGAGCAAGTGGAGCCATATTTGGACTTATGGGAGCAATGTTATACTTTGGATACCATTATCGTCTATATTTAGGAAGTGTTATTACTTCCCAAATAGTTCCAATTATCTTACTTAACTTATTCATTGGATTTATGATACCAGGGGTGGATAATTTTGCCCATGTTGGTGGATTAATAGGTGGATTATTTACAGGTATGATTGTTGGAGTTAAAGGTAAGAGTGATAAAAGTGATACTATAAATGGTGTCATTGTAACAACTATTTTAGTAGGCTTCTTATTTTATATGTTATATAGATAACTAATTTTTAGTTATCTTTTTATATGTAATCGTGTTATAATTAAATTGTGAGGTGGAGATTATGCAAAGACAAAATATGATATTTATATTCTTTGTAGCATTTTTATTACTAATATTTGTGGGATATTTATTTGTAA
>CAMWQX010000050.1 GCA_947176475.1 uncultured Bacillota bacterium | reverse complement strand
TGATTTACCTAAACCAATTAAAATTTTAAAATATAAATTAGATTATGTAGAATATTAAAGGAGAGATAAATATGTTAGAAACAAAATATGATTCAAAAAAAGTCGAAGAAAATAAGTACAAAATATGGAAAGATGCTGGATACTTTAACTGTGGAGATACCAATAAAGATCCTTTTTGCATTGTTATTCCTCCTCCCAATGTAACTGGAAAATTACATATTGGACATGCCCTAGACGTATCTATTCAAGATATCATTGTTCGCTATAAGAGAATGCAAGGATTTGATACCCTTTGGTTACCAGGAATGGACCATGCCGCTATTGCTACTGAAGCCAAAGTCGTTAAAAAATTAAAAGATCAAGGTATTGATAAATATGAATATGGTCGTGAAAAATTCTTGGAAGCTTGTTGGGATTGGACACATGAATATGGTGGAAATATCCGTGATCAATGGGCTAAGATGGGGATATCTGTTGATTATCGTAAGGAAAGATTTACCTTAGATGAAGGATTAAATGCTGCCGTAACCAAAGTCTTTGTTGATTATTATAATAAAGGACTTATCTATCGTGGTGAACGTATCATCAACTGGGATCCTGCTGCTATGACAGCTTTATCCAATGAAGAAGTTATCTACAAAGATGTTGAAGGTGCTTTCTATCACTTAAAATACTATATTGAAGGATCTGATGAATTCTTAGATGTTGCAACAACTAGACCAGAGACTTTATTTGGTGATACTGCTGTTGCTGTTAATGAGAACGATGAAAGATATAAAAAGTACATTGGTAAAAATGTTATCTTGCCAATTGTTAATAAACCCATTCCTGTCATCGCTGATGAACATGCTGATCCTGAATTTGGAACTGGTGTTGTTAAAATTACTCCAGCTCATGACCCTAACGACTTTGAAGTAGGTAATCGTCATAACTTAGAAAGAATCGTTGTCATGAATCCTGATGCTACCATGAATGAATTTGCTGGTATCTATGAAGGTATGACCCGTGAAGAATGTAGGGAAGCCTTACTTAAAGATTTAAAAGAACAAGATTTACTTATTAGTATCGAACCAATGACGCACTCAGTTGGTCATTCAGAACGTACAGGCGTAATGGTAGAACCTTATCTTTCTAAGCAATGGTTTGTTAAAATGGGGGACTTAGCAGCTCGCGTTTTAGAAACCCAAAAGAAAAAGGATGAAAAAGTTAATTTCCTTCCCGATAAATTTGAAAAAACGCTTACTCATTGGATGGAAAATTGTTTCGATTGGTGTATTTCTCGTCAATTATGGTGGGGACATAGAATTCCTGCTTGGTATAAAGACGATGAAGTTTACGTAGGAGAAACTGCCCCAGATGGAGATGGCTGGATTCAAGATAATGACGTATTGGATACTTGGTTCTCAAGTGCCTTATGGCCATTCTCAACCCTAGGCTGGCCCGAAAAAACTGATGACATGGAAAGATATTTCCCAAATGACTGTCTTGTAACCGGATATGATATTATTTTCTTCTGGGCAGCAAGAATGATTTTCCAATCTGAAGAAATTAATGGAACACGTCCATTTAAAGATTTGGTAATTCATGGTCTAATCCGTGATAAAGAGGGAAGAAAGATGAGTAAATCCTTAGGTAATGGTGTTGATCCAATGGATATGATAGATAAATATGGTGTCGATGCTTTAAGATATTACCTAGTTACAGATGTTGCCATGGGAACTGATATTCGTTTCGATGAAGATAAGATGTCTAGTACATGGAATTATATCAACAAAATTTGGAATGCCTCACGTTTTGTTCTTATGAATATCGAAGGTTTAAAAGAAGCTAAACTTGAGGATTTAAGTGATGAAGATAAGTGGATATTGACAAAATATGAACAAATTATTGATTCGACAACTAAACACATGGATAAATATGAATTCAATTTAGTCGGAACGGAAACATATAATTTCATTTATGATGACTTCTGCAGTAATTATATTGAATTTGCTAAATATAATATTGATAAGCCATCAACTAAATCAACATTATTCTGGGTATTATCTGGTATTTTACAAATATTGCATCCATTTATGCCGTTTGTAACCGAAGAAATCTATAGCATGTTACCAATTAAGACTCATGATTCTATCATGATAAGTGAATATCCTAAATTTGATAAGCAACTACTATTCCCTGAAGAAGAAAAACTAGTTGATGCTAAAATCGATTTCATTAAAGCTTTTAGAACTGTTAAAAATGATAATAACATTCCAAAAGATGCTAAAGTTAATATCAATACGGATGATGATATAATTATCAAAATGTTAAAATTAGAGAGTGTTAGAACTGAAGATAAATTAGATATCAATGCTTACAATGTTAAATCGGGTGAATATGAAGCAACTATTTATTATGAAAAAGTTATGACCGAAGAGGAAATAAAACTTAAGGAAAAGCAAATAAATGATTTAAAAGCTTCTATCGAAAGAAGAAAGAAATTGTTAGCAAATGAATCTTATGTTGCTAAAGCACCAGCAGCCTTAGTTCAAAAAGAAAGAGATACTTTAGCTGAAGAAGAAGAACTATTGAAAACTTTAATATAAGAAGAGGAATAATCCTCTTTTTTATATGCCAAATTTGACTGGGGTATATGGTTGTGCTATAATACGTCTCATCAAAAGGGGAAAGATTTATGGAAATTATGCATGAAATTACTCATAAGAGTGAAAAACAACTTCGTGAAGAAAAGAGAAATATCTTAATTGCGGAAAAAGTACGTCAAGTTTTAAAAACTAAATTATTATTAAATCAGAAAATCTTAAAACAGGAAAAATCAAAGGATAGTATGTCTTTAACAGAATTTACTAAAAGATTATATGAAATTACGACTAAACTGGATAATATGGAAAAGGAAAATCCTGAACGCATGGCTTTAGAAAGTGAATATTATGCCTTTTTAGAGCGCTATGCTGGAAAAGTAATTTTAAATAATTTAGAAATAGATCAACTTTTATCATTTGTTAAGACATCTATTGCTCGTTTTGGTATAGCTCGTAATCAAGAGGAATATACGAGTAATGAGTTGGTAAAATATGCTCTACTATTACTAAATGATTCTATTATCGAATGTTTCGGCGAAAAGGATCTTGAATTAGCTAAATGGATTGATTTTATTCTTTCATCATCTAGTGCAGCTTTCTATGATAAAACGAGCGAACTATATAGAATAAAAGGTTATGGACCAGAGTATTTTACTATAAGTGATTATCATAAAAAAATCTATGCTATTAGTGCTGATGGAAATACTAGTATTAATAGAGATGTCGATTTTTCTAACATGTTATTACGAGATAATCTTTATATCGGGTATGCCAACTTAAATGATTGTCGCGTAATTACTATTTTAGTTAAACGCGAAGGTAGTTTGTATCCTTTATTCTTTGAATCCAAATGTGCTTCTTATGCTGATGAATTAGAAAGTCGCATAAATTTAGATGCTCGTGCTATAATGCCGCTTTCATCAGCTTTAATATATCGTGGAATGCCTCATCTTGTTGAACCTTTATATGATAGAGAAATGCTTGAGAAAGTTGCAGTATCTATGAATGATAAACCTTATTTAATATCTGAACTTCCATCTACCACTTATAATATTTCTTCAATAGATGGAGATATTCCAGCAGGTGAATTATATGTCTATAAAACTAATATAGGTGGAATAAGGGAATGTGGTATTATGCATATGCCAGAAAATCCCCAAGAAGTAAATCCTGCGATTGAACCAATTGCAAAATTAAATGAAGCACTAGAGTTCATTGGATTAAACCACCTAGTTGAAGACTCATATGATCCTAAAAAACTAGAATATATTATGATGTCTTTACGCGAAGGAAGAGTTCCAACAATAACTATTTCCGAAGAAACACCAAGTGTTAATTTAGAAAAATAGTTATCTAACTATAATTTACTTATTGACAACTTAATTGTTAAGTAGTATCATTCTTTTAACAAAGGTTTTGGAGGATATAATTTTATGGAAGTATTTAGTATATTTACAAACTATTTCTTTATATTTACTTTTATATCTTTCATATGTTCAAAAACGACGGTTTAATGCTGTCGTTTTTCTCATCTTAGGAGGTGTAAATCATGACATTAGAATATTTATTAGAACTTGTTCATAACTATTCAACAGAGGATAAGGAACTTATTATTCGTGCTTACGAATTTGCTAAAGTGTGCCATAAAGGAGTAAAGCGTAAAAGTGGAGATCCTTACATCACTCATCCTTTATCCGTTGCCTGTATCCTAGCGGAAATGCATGCTGATGCCGATACCATTGCTGCGGGTCTTTTACACGATGTTTTAGAGGAGTGTCCAACTATATCTAAAGAAGATTTAGCTCAAACATTCAATCCAACAATAGCTAAATTAGTCGATGGCGTATCAAAAATGAAAAAGGTTGATTTTAATAACGATAAGGTTCTTACAGCTGCCGCTAATACCCAAAAATTGGTTCTTGGGTTATGGCAAGATATCCGTGTTATTGTTATTAAAATAGCCGATAACCTTCACAATATGCGTACTGAACAATTTCAACCTCCGCATAAGCAGATTGAACATGCCAATGAAACTATGGGCCTTTATGCTCCTTTTGCTCGTCTAACGGGAGCTTATAAATTAATGAGTGAACTAGAAGATTTAAGTTTTTCTTACCTTGACCCTGAAGGGTATAAAGAGATGGATGACTTGATTAAATTTGTAGAGCATGAATATGAAGAAGAAAAAGAACAACTATTAATTGAAGTTGCTCAAATGTTAAATTCTAATCATATTCCATTTAATATTAAGTCGCAGATTAAAAGCCATTATGAATTACATCGCAAGATCCTAACTTATGGATCATATGATAACATCCATGACTTATATGGCATAAGAATCTTACTAGATAATGTTGAAAATTGCTACACTGTTAAAGCGGAACTAGAGATGATGTATAAATATCTAAAAGAGAAGGGAAAGGACTATATCAAAAGACCTAAAACTAACCGTTATCGTTCCTTACATACTTCCATTATTTCGCCCAACGGCTATAATTTTCAATTTCAAATTAATACTGAACAAATGCAAGCCATCAACAATTATGGTTTAACGGCCTATTGGAACTTACTAAGTGATCAAAATAGGGATGTCGTTGCACAAGTTATGCAAAATGATTTTCGTCATTTTCCTTGTTTTTCAATCTTAAAAGATATGGCTTCGGCAAATAGAACACCAGAATCCTATGTTAGAGAACTAAATAATGATGTATTAGTCGAAAAAGTCTATGTCTATACTCCTAATGAAGATGTAATTGAACTTCCTATTGGTTCAACACCTATCGATTTTGCCTATAAAATTCATACCGATATTGGTAACTCCATTACGGGTGTTGAAGTTAACGGTCAAAAAGAGCGACTTGATTATAAGTTAAAGAATAAAGATGTTGTTAATATTCTTTATGATCCTACTTTACTTACTTCGCCTGATGAATGTCCAGATTACTCGAGTATGTGTAAAACGGAGCATGCCAAGAGAAAAATTAAAGAATTTCATCATAGTAATATTCCCCAAAGCTGATTAATCAGCTTTTTTTCTTTGCAAGATAAAATATTTTTGTTAAAATAAATAAAGTATACTAACTCGAAGGATGATGCAAAATGGATTTACAAAAAATAGGCGACTTCATTATGAAATTGCGCAAGAAAAATAAACTAACTCAAAGTGAGTTAGCATCTTTAGTTTTTGTAGCTCGTGAAACCGTTGGAAAATGGGAACGCGGAATTAATCCTCCAGATGCGCATTCATTAGTTTTATTAGCCGAATTATTTAACGTAAGTGTAAATGAAATATTAGCAGGCGAATATATAAATGATTCTAATAAAGAAAAAATCCATACTCTGGCATTAAATATCATAAGTAACAATAACAAAAACCAAAAGAAAAAGAGAAGACATCTAGCAATCATAGTAGCAATAATTATCATGGCTTTTCTCTTTACTTATTTTATTTATAATTTTAATTCTATGCGTGTCTATATTGTTACAGGAGAAAATGAAGAATATTGTTTATCTAGAAGTTTAATTGTTATATCCAAACAAAAGAGCTATATTCAAATTGGCAGTATAATAAATAAAGAAAAGAAGAAAAATATTGCCAGTGAAAAAGATTATAAAGTAAGTGTCTATTATGAAGATAATAATGAAGATAAACTAATATTTTCCTCAATGGGAAGTGAACCATTATATACCAATCTTAATAATCAAGAAGAAGACAATTATAAAGAACTTCTTTCTATGCTTGACCATCTCTATTTAGTAATAGAAGATGAAAGTAAAACTTCTAAAATAAAATTAAATACTAGACTGGATTATGTCAATAACCATTTATTTTCTTTTAAAATACCTGAAGAAAAGATAGAAAATTCTGATGTTCCAACCACCAAAATTGATGAGACAACTAATATAAAGGCAAGATCCAATAAAGATTGGATTGTTATAGATCCTGTCGAATATGAAACGGAAAGCAAAAAAATATCTTTATCTGCCAATTGCCTAGAAAGTGAAAATTCTTGTCGCGTAATTTTTACAACAACATGGAAAAAGCCTCCTAAATCCCAAAGTTACGATATCGTTGGCGTAAGATTATCTGATACTATTTTCTTAGATGACAATTTTTCATCAATAGCAAATGACGATGTCAATCCCGTATACAACTATAATTCTTTTAGAGGATTTGCCTCTATTTATAAGATATCAAATCTTGATATCAATTCGATTACTCAAACATTCAATGTAGAATATCGTGGCTCTGTTTATGCAAGTTATCAACATGCTAGTAAAAAAGTCAAACTTGAAGATGTCCAAAATTTTAATTTTAGCTCCACGGGATATGGTGAAGTATTTTCTTGGGAATCTAATAAAACCCAAATATCTTTTGATGATATGCCTGGTATTAAATTAATTTTAAAAGAGGAAAAATAATTCTCTTTTTTTTATTTTCGTCATATATTTTACTGGTGATTCTATGTTTCAAAATAATTTTAAAAATCGTGTCCTAGTAATTTTTATCGTCGTAATTCTTTTATTTGCCTTAATCATTGGAAGAATATTTTATATTCAAGTTATAAAGTACGATGTATTAAATGAACTAGCTAATGATTTATGGAGTAGAAATTTACCAATAACAGCAGA
>CAMWQX010000049.1 GCA_947176475.1 uncultured Bacillota bacterium | reverse complement strand
TATTAGGGATATACCAATAAAGGTATATCTCTTTTTTATTTTAAGAAAGATAACTCATCAGCTAAAAATAGCAAAAGCATATAAAATGGGGTGGGAAGTAAACAAGCCAATAAACTAAAAAAGGTTATTATATTGGTGCAAATAATGGGGTATTAAAAAGAGAAAAAAATATCATTATTTTCTCACACTCTTTTTACATAGAAAAGTGATAATTTATCCATTCACTTAAAATATTGTGCTAAAATGATTATAGTTAAACATAATATAGGAGTAAAAATTATGAGTGATTTAGAACAATATGATTCTATAGACATAAAAGAATTACCAAAAAATACTTATTTTCATTATACAAACATTAATAATTTGGAAAGCATTTTCCAAGATGGATTAGTTCCTGCAATTGGCGAAAATGCCATGGGTATTGAAAAAAGTGAAAAGATTTTCTTTACGGTTGGCATTACTAATTCTCTTATTTTGATGGAATCTTGGATTCGTTGGTTAATTGCTAAATCTGCCGCTGATATGCCCGGAAAGAAATTAGATAAACCTATTTATAAATTTGCTACTTGGCTTCTTAAAATAAAAATATTCCAACCAATTATGACTTTTGTTGTAAAATGTGAACTTAAATCTAAAAGGATTCGCATAAAACAATATAAAAATCTAAAAGAAATCCTCGATAATTCTGTATATCTAGCTCTTGACTTAGAATACTATAGTGATTATTCTCTAAATGATATAGATGAAGTTAAAAATGCCAACTTTGATAGAAAATTACTCAAACTTATGTATAAAGTTGGTAATGTTGAAGATGACTATATGGAATATTGGAACATGCATACTTATTCGGGAAAGACTATCGAACCAGAGAAGATTCACTTACTTAAGATAGAAGAATCTTATAAAGCCAGTGATATCTTAGAATATATGCGCAAGAACACTGAGATAAAAATAAAAAGAGATTTACCATTTCTATATGGATACTTTAAATGGTTAAAAAAAATAGACGAGAAGTGATTTTATGGAAAAATACACATTAAGCAAGAAGGATATCCACAAAAACTTTTTTCATATGACTAATGAAAAAAATCTTGAGAACATTAAAGAATATGGATTACTTCCCAATATTGGTCCTCATGCCAAATATATTGAAAAAAGTGAAAAGGTCTTCTTTGTCGAAGGACTAGATAACTTTTTAATATTATTTGATTGTTGGATTAATTGTTACTTTTATATTCCTGTTATCCCTTTTATTTATAAATTAGGAGCCTTTTTCTTGAGGAAGAAATGGTTTCCTATGATTATTGCTGATGGTTATTTTGGGACTCTTAAAAAGAGTAAACTCCAAAGAAAAAGGGCTTTTAAAATCTTTGATGGATTTCTCGATAATTCTATAGTTTTAAAATTAGACTTAGAAGAAAATGTTGATTTTAGTTATGATGATGAAGATGAGATAAAGGCTAGGGGATATCAAAAGCGTCACTTAGAATTAATGGGATATTCTAAAAAGTATTCGACTCTTGAAGATAACAGCATGGATAAATGGAATTTACATGCATTCAGTAATCACACAATAAATAAGGACAAAATAAAAATGTGTTACTTAGAAGATGGGTCATATAGCTTAAGAGATATCTTTAACTATTGCTTAGATAACACTAAAATTGATATTGAAAATGTATGTCCCATTCTATGGGATTATATAAATAGTAGAAAGTAAGGTATAAGATGGAAAAAAGTTATATCAAAAGAATGGAATTAAAATACTTATATGATATTGGAATAAATAAAAATCAAATAGATTTGATAGATAATTTAGTTAAAGAAGGAATAGCCAAAAAGTTATATACCAATAGTACAATTCCCTATCACAGTCTTTATCACGCTGAAAGAGTAGTAATATACTCCTTATGGATTTCTCATGATTTAGAAGAAGAGGGAAATAAAATAGCAAATAAAGATTTATTACTAAAAGCTGCTTTATATCATGATTGTGGTAGAACTTGGAATCCCTTCGCGGAAAATCATGGAATAAGTGGAGCAAAAAAGACTCGCGCTCTTCTTAAAGAGGAATTAGATGAAAAATCATTAAATATCCTTGAACTTTTAATCGAAACCCATGCTCAAAAAGAGAATAAAGTTAATTTCAAAAATTATGAATTTAATACCCAAGAAAAGGAAAATATTCAACTCCTTTCTGATATCTTAAAAGATGCAGATGCTCTTGATCGTAATCGTATTAAACTGTTCTCATTTGCTAGGTGCAAAGAAGAGTATCTTAGAACTCCTGTAGCCAAAAAAATATACTTAAAAAGTGATGAATTTTATGCTAAATACATGCATGCTGTAAAAACTTCTAAATAAATTTCCTATAATTGACTTTTAATATTTCCAATGTTAATATAGTACAAATCAAGGGGTGATACCATGTTAGATAAGCAAAGAAAAACAATAGAAGAAAAACTAAATCAAATAATTGATAAATTAGCCGAACTATGTACCGAAAAAGAAGAAGTAAAAAAGAAGATAATTGAGATCAAAACCCTTCTTTCAGAACATACTAGATATACCAATGCTAAAAGAGATTTATTAAGCAATGTTACCATCTTTTCTCTATGTGGTGTTGCCATGGAACTTTTTATCTATTTTATGAGTGATGATATTTTCCCAGTTACATCCATAGTCAATGAAATTTTCTCATTTGATGCTACCAAATGGCAAGTAACACACCTTGTAATTCCCATTACCTGTGCCTGTACAATCTTTGTAACATCATTTGAAAGTTTATTTGATATTATAAGATACAGAGAGTCTTCTAAGATAGATGAAGAGGAACAAAAAAGAGAATTGGAATTAAGAGAAAATCTATCGGAAAGTTTAAGTCAACAAATAACCAATTTAGAAGAACGTAAAAATACTTATCAAGATGATATAAAATATATAGATAATTTACCAGGAATGGTAGATAAAATATTATCAGATGTTGCCAATTTAACCGATACAGGAGATGAAATACCATCTTCTGAAGAAATTCTTACAAGGGAATTTAATGAATATCTAAATGAAACAAATGAGGATTCTAAAGGACAAGCTCCTTCCGTGTCTGGAATTAAAGAATATAAACTTGAAGCACATGAATAAAAAGTGCTTTTTTCTTTGCATTTTTATAATTCATATGGTAATATAAGAACCAATCAAAAGGGGGACTTTTAATGTTAGCACATGAATTTGATGTTGATAAAGCCGTTTATGAAACTTTTAAGGTTGCCGAAAGTAAGAAAGGTCTAGAGGATACCTTTGGAACTTATGCTCCTATTTACTTAGGACCGACAGGAAATACCAAAGATACGATAGGATTATATACGCCAAAAGGACACAATATAGAAAGTGCTTTAGTAGTTGGAGCACAAGGTTCTTTTGCTCATGAACTTGCTTTAAATGGCGTTAAGAAAATTGATTGTTTCGATAAGAATATCTTACAATATTTATACTATGCCCTTATCGAGGCCGCCATCTGTAATATTGATTTTGACGAATTTTTACATAATTTTACTAGTAAAAGAATACCCCCACGAGGTCAATTATTTGAACATATCTTAAGTGATTATTTATTCTTTGATGTATTGGATGAAATGGGAGGACAAGAAGCCGAATACTGGTCAAAAATATACAAATCTAATAAGAAACATGAATTAATAGCATCTAATCTTTTTCGTACCGATTACCCTTTTTATTGGGAATCATTAAAGCAATTTTCATCTGTATATAATATTAATGGTTATGAGAAACTACAATATTTATTAAGAACTCATAAAGTAGATATAACATATCATATCTGCGATATAGATGAAATTCATCGTGAATTTGCTGGTAAGAAATATGGTTTAATCGCGTTTGATAATATTTTACAGTACTATAAAAAAATTCCTGCATTAGATAACGTAGGTGCTATTAATCGTTATGCTAAGGAAAAATGGTCTCAAATGTTAACAGCAGATGGCAAGATTCAAATTGGTTATGGTTTTGAAATTGTTGCTGATGCTGCTAGAGAACTTCTAGGCAGTGATGAAAAAAATTATATTCCAGATGTTAATGCTTTAATTATGAAATTTGGCGTTGATAAAGAGAAAAAAGAAAGCTTCATCTCTAATGTCATAAAAAAATATGGAGTTAAAGATGATAGTCCATATAGTATTGATTTTATCCGTGCCGTCGAAGAAATTGATGGTAACATGCAATCAAAAAATGTCGTATTAACATACACACCACGATAAGAGGATATTATGAAAGTTTTAGAAGAACTTGCTGGTAAATATATAAAAAAAGAATCAAATAATATCTATCGTGTAGAAAATTATTCTGATTCAGAAGAAGATATAAAAAAAGCAATAATAAGAGCTAAGAATGCTTTAGCATCTAAAACTATTGCTTTTTCTTTAGATGATTTTGTTTTAGTTCGTATTACCGATGAGAGAAATTATCCTCGTAACTTTAAATACTTTCCTAATGATGAAACTAATTCTTGGAAAAAAATTGAAAATCCCTTTTTTCCTATTGTTGGTTATTTAAAATATAATGTTGATGAATTTTATAGAACCCTTGATGTGGGATGTCCTCACGAAGATATTAATTATGAAAAATTCAATATTATTACGCCTAGATATCGCGATACTAAACACTTTAGTATCAACAGTCTAGCATCTAATGTCAATCGTCTTTTCTTTGATCCCATAAGATTTGATAAAGAAAAAGCCGTAATTATAATTGAGCCATTAAAAGAAAGAATAACTGATTCCCGTTTAGCAATCTTAAATCCCGTCGATACTTTCTTTGATATTCATGAAACTCCCTTAGATATCAGTCCATCGGCTATCTTTATGGTTCAAGAGGTTTTTTACAATGAATTAGATGATTTAGAATTTAAAGAAAAATTGCCAAATTACCAAGTATTCATCTATAAAGATAATCCTGCTTTAGCTGTTGATTTAGTTTTATCCTATCTGGGATATATTCCTCAAAGATCATATCATCAAAGTTTTATAAAATCACAATACTTCTTTGATAATGGTATTGAAGTAAATGATGAAGAATATATAAAGCAATATCAAAATTACATGGAGTATTTAAATCAATTTTATCTTCATACTTCTTATTTAGAAGTCCCGGAAATTTATGCTAAAGTTCGACGTGAATCTGCTCGTGATTATATTGGAATGCCTGGAGTTTTACATTCAGAAACAAAGTACAGAGTATCTGAGCAAGCAAGAAATCTTGAAAGTGATATAAAAACTTATCAAGAATATATCACTTATATATTTTCCCTTGCGGGAATTAATGATAAAGTAAGGAGTGATTATCTTCATCTCGTTAAAGAAGATGTTTTGGATATCGGTAATGATCCTGTAGAAAGAACATTTTTCCAAAGTTTTCGGGCTTATGAAGAACTTCTTCGCGCCATTATTGTCAAACTAACTTATCCTGTTTTTGATGGATATACGAAAAAATTTAATGAACATCAATTATCCAAAAAAGATATCAAACATCAAGGTTGACGTCTTTTTTTTGTCCTAAATCTTTGCACACTCTTAGGCTCTTTGAATAGAATATCATAGAGAAGAAAGGACTATGATTATATGAAAATATTAATAGGTATTTTAATACCTTTTATTGGTACATCGCTTGGTGCTTCATTAGTCTATTTGATGAAAAATAAAATTAATAATACCATTGAAAAAATTCTTTTAGGTTTTGCCTCTGGCGTTATGGTTGCCGCCTCAGTTTGGTCGCTTTTAATTCCTGCCATTGAACGAAGTGAAGAATTGGGAATCCTCCCATGGCTACCACCATCACTAGGTCTTGTTCTTGGAATATTATCCTTGATTTTTATTGATCGCCTAACCTTAAAGATGAATAAAGATGCCAAAAGTCTTAATGACAAAATGAAAAAAACGCGAATGCTATTTCTCGCGGTAACTATTCACAATATTCCTGAAGGTATGGCTGTTGGTGTCATCTTTGCCGCCTATCTTGCTGGTGCTCCGGGAATAACTTTAGCTAGTGCTTTTGCTTTAGCAATTGGTATTGCTATTCAAAATTTTCCCGAAGGTGCTATCATCTCTATGCCCTTAAAAAACGCTGGATTCAGTAAGAATAAAGCCTTTTTCTGGGGAGTAATATCTGGAATAGTTGAACCTATTGCCTCAGGAATTACCATTGCCTTAACCAGTCTAATTGTTCCCATCTTGCCATACTTACTTGCCTATGCTGCTGGAGCTATGATATATGTCGTTGTTCATGAACTTATCCCTGATGCCCAAAAGGAAAATAATAATTTTGGACCCATAGGTGTTGCCTTAGGTTTTACTATCATGATGATTCTTGATGTTGCTCTAGGTTAATTTAATATATATATTCCTATTGTTAAATAAGTAGCAAATAAAATCCATAATAGATAGGGAATATTTAATAAACCAGAAACTTTATTTCTTTTATAAAACAACTTTATCATCCATATTACTAAAATATCTAAAAGAATAATCCAAAAACAAGCAAGTAATCTTAGTTTAAATAAGAAAAATATAATTGACCATAAAGCATTAACTATTAACTGGGCGTAATATACGCCTTTTTCTTCATATGTAATATCACTATTTTTATTTAACTTATAATAACTAATTCCCATAAGTAAATAAATGATACTCCAGGCAATCGGAAATGCGAGTTTAGGAGGAGCAAGCATCGGTTTTATCAACTCTTGATAATCAATTTTTTTATTTATAATAATACTTACTAATCCTCCTAGAATTAGAGGAAAAAATAACAGCCCAAATTTTTTAATTTTATCTTTCATAAAAACACTTCCATTATTAGTCTATGTATTATAAAATAGTCTATACCTCTTTCTCTACAAATTGTAGAGAAGATAAATACGCATAAATGCTATAATTGGATTAGAGGTGATAACATGACTAAACAAAAAGAAACATTAGGAGAAAGATTAGTTGAATATCGTAAAAATAAGAAGCTAAGTCAAGCCGGTTTAGCCGAAAAATTATTTGTAAGTGATAAAACTATTTCCAGTTGGGAAGCTAATCGAACAGTTCCTGATTTAGACACTTTAGCTAAGATAAGTGAACTGTTAGAAGTTCGCATAACAGACCTTTTATATGGAAATAATCCCCGCAATGATGTCGAAACAGAATTAAAAATAAAATTGGATATTGTCGTGTGTGTGTGTGTGTGTGTGTG
>CAMWQX010000048.1 GCA_947176475.1 uncultured Bacillota bacterium | reverse complement strand
CTCCTAAGATAATATAATCAGAGATATAATTCATAATTTTTAAGAAGATGATGGCATAAATGGTTTTTATTATACCAAAATTAACAGCTCCGATTATAACAATTATCCCGTTAATAACATTGGATACTTGTCCCATTGGCAAATGGAAGAAGTGTTGAATAATTTGAACAATGGAATCAGCACCACCAGTATTAAATCCCGTTCGATAAATAAGTCCATAACCGAATCCCATAATAATGGAATGAATTATTACCGCAAAGAGAAAACTATCAAATTGAATGTTAATAAGATGGGATAATGGCGAAGTTATGTTAATCATTAAAGTATAAACAGCAAAGCCAATTATCGAATAACTAGTATGCTTAATTCCCATTAATATTAATGATAATATAATTAAAGCAACGGTTACGACATTAATAAATAAGTTAATGTTGATATCAAATACTTTATTAACAATAATGGCAAGTCCACCAATTCCACCAAAGACAAGGTTATTGGGTACAATAAAGCAATTATAGATAAGTGCAACAATAAAAGCACCGATTACTAAGAAGATAAAACGATTAACACGATTTTTCTTCGTAATATGTACTAAGATACTGTCATCTACTATCTTCATATTATCACCTATTATAATTTTACTATTAAGTTTATATTTAGTCAAAAGAAAAAGAAGTGTTATACTTCTTATTTCAATTTGGCATATTTTTCAATAATATCTTTAAGATCATGTTCTTTATTATCTTTATCAATTGCTACAGCAGACATTGGCATAGTCTCTTTAACTAGTACTTCTTTAATATTTTTTAATTCCGTTATCTTAGTAACTTTAAATTTAGAAGAAGTTGATTTTACTAAGTTATTTATATAGTATAAATCGCCCTTATCATTGACAGCAAATAAGTAGTAATATTCGCCTTTATCTTTAGTAACACGGAAAATATTAGTAATATTTTTTTGAATTAGATATGCCTCACCATTATTAATAGTTGTTGTTTTATTCTTATATTCTTCTAATAATTCATCAGATACAATATCAGCATATAAATTATTATTGTAGATTGTAAAACCAGACGTTATATACTTATTATCTTCCTTTTTATAGTCAGGAATATCCATATTGATGGTATCGACGTATTCTGTATCATCTTTCTTTGGTGTTGTTGAACTCATAGTTGATGATGTGTTTTTAGCGTTATTAGACTTTGGCTTATCCGTTTCGGTATTTTTATTAACATAAAATAATGTTACTGATAACCCAATAATTACTAGTGATGCAATGCCCATTACTATTACTTTAATCTTATGATTTTTTTCAAATTGTTCTTTCATATTTCCTACCTCTTACTTAAATAATATCACAATTAATACAAATTAAAAGAAAAAGTACATCATTTTACAAATGTTTACAAAATAAAAAAACTCACGTTATGTGAGTTTTTTGGTAATAGTTTATTACTCGATAATTTCAGAAACTACACCAGAACCAACTGTTCTACCACCTTCACGGATAGAGAACTTAGTTCCTTGTTCAATAGCAACTGTAGAAATTAATTCAACAGTAATGTCTACATTGTCACCTGGCATAACCATTTCAACACCTGCAGGTAATTCGATAACACCTGTAACGTCAGTTGTTCTGAAATAGAATTGAGGTCTGTAGTTTGTGAAGAATGGAGTATGACGTCCACCTTCTTCTTTGCTTAGAACGTAAACTGCAGCTTTGAATTTATGATGAGGAGTAACTGAACCTGGTTTAGCAAGAACTTGTCCACGTTCAACGTCTTCTCTAGCGATACCACGAAGTAAGATACCAGCGTTATCTCCTGATTCAGCATAATCTAATGATTTTCTGAACATTTCGATACCAGTAACTACTGTCTTTCTTGTATCTCTTAAACCGATAATTTCAACTTCGTCGTTAAGATTTACTCTACCACGTTCAACACGTCCAGTAACAACTGTTCCACGTCCTGAGATAGTAAATACGTCTTCAACGCTCATTAAGAATGGTTTATCAGTGTCTCTTTCAGGTGTGTCAATATAAGTATCAACAGCAGCCATTAAATCTCTAATAGATTGTTCAGCAGCAGCATCACCTTCGATAGCTTTAAGAGCAGAACCCTTAATAACTGGACATTCTGAATCGAATCCATATTCTCCTAATAATTCTCTAATTTCCATTTCTACTAATTCAAGAATTTCTGGGTCATCAACTTGGTCACATTTATTCATGTAAACAACGATTTTAGGAACACCAACTTGTCTTGATAGTAAGATATGTTCTCTTGTTTGTGGCATTGCACCATCTGCAGCAGAAACTACTAAGATAGCACCATCCATTTGTGCAGCACCAGTGATCATGTTTTTAACATAGTCAGCATGGCCTGGGCAGTCAACGTGAGCATAATGTCTAGTTTCTGTTTCATACTCGATATGAGCAGTGTTGATAGTAATACCACGTTCTCTTTCTTCTGGAGCTTTATCGATATCTGCATATTCCATTTTATCTTTTGAGAATAATTTAGAAATTGCAGCTGATAAAGTAGTCTTACCATGGTCTACGTGTCCGATAGTACCAATATTAACGTGTGGTTTACTACGATCGAATTTTTCTCTTGTCATAATATTTTCCTCCTAATTAATTTTTTTCTTATAACAAATTTATTTTATCTAATTCTTGATATTAAATCAAGTATTATTCATTAATTTACGCTGTTTTTCTTAATAATTTCGTCAGCGATTGATTTTGGAACTTCTTCATAATGATCTTTTGTCATTTGGAAGTTACCTCTACCTTGTGTATTACTTCTTAAGTCAGTAGCATATCCGAACATCTCTGATAATGGTACCATAGCCATTATTCTTAATGAGTTTCCGATAGATTCTTGACCAAGTGGTTTACCACGACGGCTTGTTAAATCTCCCATAACGTTACCCATATATTCTTCAGGTACGTCTACTACAACTTTCATTATTGGTTCTAGTAATACAGCTTTACATTTATTCTTAGCTTCTTTCAAAGCCATAGAAGCAGCAATCTTGAAGGCCATTTCTGATGAGTCTACATCATGGTATGATCCATCAAATAATGTAGCTTTAACGTCTACCATTGGATATCCAGCAAGAATACCACCTTGCATTGCTTCTTGTAAACCTTTATCAGTTACTGGGATATATTCACGAGGAACAACACCACCAACGATGCCATCAACGAATTCATATCCTTTACCAGGATTTGGTTCAAATCTAACCCAAACATGTCCATATTGTCCACGTCCACCTGATTGTTTGATATACTTACCTTCACATTCAGCAGTAGCTGTAATAGTTTCACGGTAAGCAACTTGAGGTCTACCTTTATTACATTCAACGTTGAATTCACGTTTCATACGGTCAACGATAATGTCTAAGTGTAATTCACCCATACCAGATAATACTGTTTGACCTGTTTCAGAATCAGTCTTAACTCTTAATGTTGGGTCTTCTTCAACTAATTTTTGAATAGCTAAAGCCATCTTATCTTGGTCATTTTTACTCTTAGGTTCTACTGCAATATCGATAACTGGTTCTGGGAATTCCATACCTTTCATGATACAGAAGTGTTTTTCATCACATAGTGTATCAGCAGTAGTTGTATTTTTTAATCCAACAGCTGCAGCAATTTCACCGGCAAATACTTCAGTAATTTCCTTACGGTTGTTTGCATGCATTTGTAGGATACGTCCAATTCTTTCTTTTTCACCCTTAGTTGAATTTAAAACATATGATCCGCTTGTTAATTTACCTGAGTAAACACGGAAGAATGATAATCTTCCAACGAATGGGTCTGTCATGATTTTGAATGCTAATGCAGTAAATGGTTCAGAATCGCTTGGATGACGTTTAACATCGTTTCCATCTTTATCTGTACATTCAATAGCTTCAATATCAGTTGGTGCTGGTAAATAATCAATAACAGCATCAAGCATTAATTTAATACCCATGTTACCAAGTGCAGTTGCACATAATACTGGGAAGAATGAAGTAGATAACGTTGCTGTTCTAATAGCTTTCTTTAATGCTTCAGCTGTGATTTCTCCACCATCAAGGTAAGTCATCATTAACTCTTCATCGCTATCTGCAACAGCTTCAATTAAGATTGTTCTATATTCTTCTACTTTATCTTTCATATCAGCAGGAATTTCAATTTCGATTGGTTCCTCTGCCTCTTTACCATCATATTGGTAAGCTTTTCTTTCAACGATATCGATAATACCATTAAATTCGCTTTCAGCTCCGATAGGAAGTTGAATAGCAGCAGCATTAGCTCCTAATCTTTCTTTAATTGTTCCTAAACTGAAATAGAAATCAGCTCCCATTTTATCCATCTTATTAGCACAGATCATTCTTGGAACCTTATATTCATTTGCTTGTCTCCAAACATTTTCAGTTTGAGGTTCTACACCTGCTTGAGCATCGATAAGGGCGATGGCACCATCTAATACTCTTAAACTTCTTTGAACTTCAATTGTGAAGTCTACGTGACCTGGAGTATCAATAATATTAAGACGATATCCCTTCCAGTGAGCAGTAGTTGCTGCTGAAGTAATTGTGATACCTCTTTCTTTTTCTTGTTCCATCCAGTCCATTTGCGACTCACCATCGTGAGTTTCACCAATTTTATGAGTAATTCCGGTATGGAATAAAACTCTTTCAGTTGTTGTAGTTTTACCGGCATCAATATGAGCCATGATACCGATGTTTCTTATTTTATCGATTGTAACATCTCTTGCCATAAATTACCACCTATAATGAGCAAATGCTTTATTTGCTTCTGCCATTCTATGAGTATCCTCACGTTTTTTAACAGCTCCACCAGTACCCTCTGCAGCATCCATAATTTCATTTGCTAGCTTTTCAGCCATTGTTCTTCCACGACCATTTCTAGCATAGTTAACTAACCAACGTAGGGCTAGAGTTTGAGCTCTTTCTTCACTAACTTCAATAGGAACTTGAACGTTAGCTCCACCTACACGACGTGATTTAACTTCTAGAGCTGGTTTAATATTTTCAAGCGCATTTCCGTATACTTCCATTGGATCTTTTCCAGTTTTTTCACGGATAATATCAAATGATCCATATAAAATCTTTTCAGCTGTTCCTTTTTTACCATCTTTCATGATAGCATTAATTAATTTAGTAACAACTTTTGATTTATATATAGGATCTGGTAATACGTCACGCTTTTCAGCACGTCTTTTACGCATATCTTTCTTTCCTCCTTATATATTTTTTATTGTTTTGGTTTCTTAGTACCATATTTACTTCTACTCTTCTTACGTTCGTTAACGCCTTGAGTATCTAATGCTCCACGAATTACATGATAACGTACACCGATTAGGTCTTTAACACGTCCACCACGAATTAATACAACACTATGTTCTTGTAAGTTATGTCCTTCTCCTGGAATGTAAGTATCAACTTCACGTCCATTTGATAATCTAACACGAGCATATTTTCTTAATGCTGAGTTTGGTTTCTTTGGAGTCTTTGTACCAACACGAGTACAAACACCACGCATTTGTGGATGATCAGTTTTAGTAGCTTTTCTTTCCATTGAGTTAAATCCAACATTTAATACAGGACTTTTCTTCTTAGAAACTTTTTTAGCTCTTTTCTTTCTAACTAATTGATTAATAGTAGTCATAACATTTCCTTTCTACGTACACACATCCTGGTGTATCAATTTCCCCTTAAAACTAGGTTCTACCTAGGCAGAACCATAATTTCAAATGCGAATATAATATAACACTTTGACAACATATATGTCAATACTTTTTGTAGTAAAACTGCGATATTTACGATTATTTCTGTTTAGTATATCCTTCAGTTTGATAGTCCTTACAACTTATATATGCTTTATAGTCAGATTTATTAATATTTTTTTTGACTTTAACATATCCTGTGCATTCATCTGAGGCAACATTCAAGTCTTTTATCAAATCGGATTCTCGCATTTTTTCATCAGTAATTATCAATGATTCATCTATGCTTAAATTGATATTATTGATAGTCATATAGGCATCAGCAGACTCTATAAGATCAGCTTCTAAACTCTTGTATTCACTTATCGAGTCTTCGTAAGTGAGACCAATATAAGTTAATACTCCAACTAATCCAACGACAAGGATTATCCAACAAATTACCATTTTGCGCATTTTTAACAACTCCAATTGAAACTATTCTTTATATTTATAAATAGATTATATCATTAAAAGGTAATTAATTAAACTATACTAGTCTTTCATTTCTAATTTATCTTCATTTTTTTTAATTAGGATTTTTTCATATTTAGAAAGTATCTCATCGCTTCCACCATGGGCTAGCAAAATAGAATTGATTTCATTAATACGATTGCTTTCAGCAAGTAAGAAAGCATTACGATATTCTAAAGCAGCAGTGAACATGTTTCTAAAAACAGTGGTAGTTCCTTCTTTTAAGTAGTAATCACGTACGTCAACTCTTTTAACCTCTTTCCACTCATCCCAGAATTTAATGAAAAGAATTACTAAGACTATATCAGCAATGACGAAAAGAGCACATCTAATCCAATGAAAGGCATTTAATTCTAGAGGTACATTGCTTAATTGCTCACATTTTTTAATTTTAAAAATAATATCATTTTCATTATTAGAAACAAGTTCACGTAGTAAGGCTATCTCCTCTTCGCTTAAATCTGCTTGCCTAATGAATGTCTCAGTGGCTTCTTTGATTAATTCTTTATGTTGTTCATCTATTTCACATACCGGCCATGTTGGGGGATTTGATGATTTATCATATAAATAATTAGTATGAGAATTGTATGTCCATGTATTATCATCATTAATATCAAACTTAACTTGAATGGAATCACTTCCAGATCCATAGTAAAATAAGGCATAGGAAGATGTATCTATAGATTCATTTTGGACATTGGCACGTGCATAGTTTCTATCTACCAAAAAATTCGTGTAGTACATATCTTCATTTTCTAACATTGATTCTTCATCAAAGTCTTGTACTGTATTATGATATACCGTTTTAACTGTTTCTGTTTTAATATACTTACCATTAACAAAGGATGCCACGGTAAGAGCTCCTAATAGAATAGGTGTGGCTATGGTAACGGCTTGTTTAGCACGTAACTTAGCCATACTTTTCATATAAATTTGTATATTATCATGACGCCATTCATTTTCCAATGAATCTATTTTTAGTATCTCTGGTGAGTTTTTCTCTAATGGCACTCTATTTACAGCAGATAAATCATATAATTATAAATCACATTTATTTTTTTTGTAATTTTTATTATTCAAATTATTTAATATAGTTTTTGTCAATTTAAAC
>CAMWQX010000047.1 GCA_947176475.1 uncultured Bacillota bacterium | reverse complement strand
AGATCTACACTCGACTAGTCGTCGGCAGCGTCAGATGTGTATAATATACAGCTCTTAAGCAATCCTTTTCTTCTTTAATCACTAAAGGAATAGCTGCTACTATAAAACCAATAAATAAAGAACTCATCAAGTATATATGGGTTTCAAATAAACTGGAAAGTATCGCTGCTGAAAGCAAGAATCCTACTGCCCAACCAATTCCTATCTTTATTAAAAATATAAGGGCCCCTTTTTTCTTTTCTAAAGATCCTCTAAATAAATCATCTAAAGAAGAGATAAATTTATCATAAAATCCCAAGATAAAGGCAATAGTTCCTCCACTTACTCCTGGAACACTATCGGCTAATGCCATACAAAAACCATTAATAAAATTACTAATTAAATCTTTTACTTTTTTCATAAAATTACTTCCTATCTTTCTAAGATTTCTATAACTTTTCTTAAGACATCGCCATATTTTCCCATAGCAGTCTCTCCCTTATTAACTAAGAAATCTTTAAAATCTACTTCTATATCTTCGATTCTGTTTTCATCATCACCACAAGTAATAATCTTACCACTTATCTTACCATTTTCTCTTTCAAATAAATCTAAAGCCTCCTTGGCATTCACTAAAACCAAAGCCGACACTTCATTTGGATCATACTTAAATTTACTAGCATCATCATCAAATTCGCAGACATAGACATTAGCAAATACGCGATCTCTAAACATGCTTCCATCTTTATTTTCACGGTCCAAAACAAAATTAACAACACCGACCATTTCGGCATTATCATAGTTGATTTTATATCCAAGCTCTTCTTCGATTTCTCGACCAAAGCCTTCTTTAACGGTTTCTCCTGCTTGAATATGCCCTGATGCTGTTGTATATAATGTTCCTTCTTCCCTTCTTCTTTGAAAGAATACATAGCCATCTTTATTATATAGCCAACAATGAACGGTCTTATGCCATAAAGCATCTCTATGAACTATACTTCTCTCTTCCGTTCCAATATGATTTCCTAATTCATCATAAATATCTAATAATTCCATAATTATTCTCCTTAACACTAATAACTACATATATCTTAACACATATTTTTTATATTTAATATTTATTTTTTATTGGTTGTCGTATATAATATAAACCATTAAAAAGAAGGGATTATATGGAAAAAGCTTGTATTCAAAATCTCGCTTTAATGGTAACTGAAGATTGTAACTTAGATTGTCGTCATTGTATGCGTGGAAAAAAATGTCAGAAAGTTATGAGTAAAGAAGTAATTGAAGCTACGCTTAGTCAATGTAAATACATAAGAAATCTATGCATATGCGGTGGTGAACCTCTAATGCATCTTGATCCCATTTCATATATTATTGATTGCCTATTAAAATATAATATCCGCGTTGATGAAATATCTTATACTATCAATGGTACCATTTATAAAGAAGAATTCCTAAACTTATTAAAAAGGATCAATGACCAATTAAAAGATGGAACTACTCTTGCTATTTCTTATGATATATATCATCTTGCCGAAATAAAAAAACGTGATTTAACTGAAGCCTATATTGAGAATATCCAAAAATATGCGGAAACCCCATACTTCATTGGTTTAAAAAGACTAAAACATAAACTTCGCTTATTTAACGAAGGAAATGCCGCCCTTTTAGATCCTAATTTAACTATTGATTTAAGACCCATTGATTATGCTATGACTTATGTTGGTCATAGTAAACACAAACTTGATCTCAATGGTTATTGCTATATCGGTCCCTTAGTAAGTATATCCGTTGATGGTAACATCACTGAATGTGATGCCTCGTTTGAAAACCAAAGAACTAAATTTAACTATGGCAATGTCCTAACGGATTCTATTGTTGAAGTTATAAAAAAGAAAACACCAATCGTAACTCCCCATAAATACAGTCGCAAAGTCAAAAAGATTATCTATGACTTTCATCACTACAACGAATAAAAACACCTTTTGGTGTTTTTTTAAATTAAATCTTTTATTTTTTCAAATATGGGCACATTCCCCTTATAACTCATCGGTGAAACAGGACTAGGATGATATATCGGAATAACTTTATAATCATCAATCTCATATATATTCCCAACGACATCTCCAAACTTTTTAAAATCCCCATTAAGTAATATTCTTGTTGGTGCCTCTCCTAAAGTAATAATAACCTTAGGTTTTAAAATGCTAAGTTGCTTCATCATAATATGTTTGCAATTTTTTGAGCATACTTTTAGATTTTTTCTCTCTAAAGGATAACATTTAACCGCTTCTAAAAAAGTTGTTTTAAATATATCCCGATTAATAATATCAAACAATTTTTGTAAGACGACACCACTAGGTAAAACTTTGCCATTTATATCTTTCCAAAGCATATGACTCTTTCGCCAACCATTATTAGCTGGAGCTTCTCCTATGATAACTAAATCATTATCTTCTCCCAAATAAACTGTTGAACTATTCATAAATTTTTCTACCATTTCTCCACAACTGGAACAGTTATGAACTTGCTTATCTATTTTCTCTAATTCATTCATGATTCTCTTCCTTAAATAAATTTACTAAATCTAAAAAGTTATCAACAATTTTTTTATCATCAAAATCATTGGCATCAATCGTTATCCCCATTATTTCTGATTTTTCATATTCCTCTAATTTTTTATTAACATCACTAAAATTATCACCAACAAAATATAAATCAACATCACAATTAGCTGATGTATAAACACTTAACTTATCTGCATATTTTTCGATTAATTCTTCTAAATACTTTTGCAAATTTTCTCTTGTTAAGTAAAACTCATAAGAAACATCATCAAAATTAAAACAGATATCACCTCTATCTTGCATACTTATAACCGGCATATAATAAGGCTGTTCAATAAAACTATTATTAACTTTAATTAAATGTTTATTAAAATATCCCAGTTCACAAGTATCTTTTAAATTTTCATATATTTCTTTAGCATAGTCATATATTCGACTTATTCTATCATGTACAAAAATTATTTCATTATCCTCTTTTGTTATTTCTTCATAACTCACATCATCACTTACAATATAGACATTGGGATTAACTTCATCATCGGAAAAACATATATATTCTATATTATCTAACTTGATATATTTAATGAACGCTTCCGTTATATAATCCCATGAAAAGATTTCTTTAACATTACACTTTTCCACACCCGAAAAAACCATTTTCAAATGGGTTTTATTCGTTTCATATGTCTTATTTTCTAAAATTTTAGGTTCTCCTGACCAAAATACATCAATAAACATTACAATATTAGATGTTTTAATATCATAATTTATATCCGTAATATAACTATCATGAAATCCATGATAATAATTTAAAAATTCCTCTAAATTTTCTTTTGTTACCTGCTTCACTAGATATCTACTTCCATTCCAACACCAACTTCACGTATTTCCATAACTTTGCCCATCTCTATTTTGGCATCTAAAGAAATACAATGACAAGGATATAAATTAGGAATATTTTCCTTTTTCAAATATTCAATAGTTGATGCAAGTCTTTCATCTTTATCAAATAAATGAAAACCTCCAATAACGCCATATACGCGATTATCCCCAGTTACCTTTTTCGCATATTCAATTATATTACATATTCCACTATGAGAGCATCCCGTAATAATAAATATTCCCTTATCCGTCTTATAACACATTGCCGAATCTTCTAAAATATCATCTGGATGATTATCCCTATCTGTAACACCTATTATATCTCTTGTTTCAAAGCTTGTCGTTTGCGGTATTTCTCCTAAATATATCAAATTATTTGTAATATTAACTGGCTTCTTAGATAAAGATAATTTGGCATATTTTCTTACCATTTCTTCATCATATGGTGAACCAATATCTTCCCCTTCATCCATCTTTTCAATAAATGTCTTAGGATGCGTTATTATCTCTAAATTCCTACACTTTTCTAAAATAAAAGGTAAACCTCCTGTATGATCATTATGTCCATGAGATATAACCAACTTGGAAACATCACTTAAATCAATTCCCATACTTTTAGCATTTTTCATATAAGCATCGGAATAACCTGCATCAAATAATATTTTTTCACCTTCATCTTCAATATAATAACTCACTGCCGGTTCTCCTAAATAATACATATTAATAAACGTATTATTATCTACTAAAACTCTCAACTTCATATTTGCCTCTCTCCTTTTACCTTTACTTTCCCTTGAAATAAATATTCTCTTGGACTTGTCTTCATTAATTTTTTCGGTTGCCAATAATCTTTAGAAGCTATTACCTGTTCTTCAAAAGGTGCTTTAATATCCGGAAATAATACATCAGAACTTTCAAATAAATCACCATCTATCTCTACTTCAAATAGCCTACTAAATATTCCAATATACTGCGCCCAATGATATAAACTATCCTCATCGGATAAATATATAGTATGCAATCTTGATGGAGCCTCACTATTATATAATTTTCTTCCTTCTTCTAAAGCCAGTTCTCTTCTAAAAATATAATACCCATTCCTAGTTGAACTAAATTTATGATAACTCGTATAACCCGTATCCTTATCTTTTTCCATCATTTCTAATGCTTTAATTATATCATCAATATTATAATCTGGATTCTTTTCTTTCAATATTTGATCTCTTAATAAAATATTTTCATAAAAATCGGATACAAAATCTTTATCAACTTCTAAAGTATTACCTAAACTCCAATATTTATCATATTTACCTATTCGATGAAAATGATAAAAAGTCTTATTCCCCTCTGACATCATCACTTTTATGCATCCCTTTGGTTAACCAACTTTTGCTGCTCTTCTTCTGGCATTTTGTCATATACTTGCACTAATTCATCAAAAAATTGAGATAATCTCTTTTTTGTATCTTTGCCATCTTGATCTGCTTGGCTCCTTAAATCAAACATAATATTTTTAAGTTCAATGGAGATATCATACTCCCCTGGCAACATATGAACTTCAAGTATGACACCACCTTTATCATCTTTAAATAATCTGATAAATCTCTCACTATAATCATCTTCAATCCTAAACTCCTCGTCATCAGCCACTAAATTTCTAAAAGGTTCAATAAATACGGAATCTTCTTCAATATAAAAAATTCCCATCTTCGTATCCATATTAAAATTAATATAAGAAAAAGAATAATCACTCTCTTTAACCATACTTAAAAATCCCACAACCCCATTCGTTATTGGATCCTTAACCGATTCTTGATACATATAACCCGTATCCAATCTTAAACTTCTTGTTTTATTATGTTCAATAATCTCTCTTTCCATATTTTCATTCCTCCTAATGTTTTCTTCTTAAAATTTTACCTAAAGGTGTATTATCTCGATAATCAGCAAGTAGATTATAATCAATCATACCATCCTTATTTAAGCTTTCATATACCTGCCTATTATGTTCAAAATAAAAATCATTATTATCTGGTTGATGAACAAATATTGCAATTCCTCCATGTTCATGAACAAATTTCAAAGAATCGGCATCACTATAACCATCTCCAACAAAAGTAACACCTCTACAATCCTCCGCAACACGTCCATTAATTCTTAAAATTTCTCTAATGGCATCCACCTTTTTATCATCAGTAACAGCTTCTCCAATTCCCGGTATTCTTCCCTCTTGATCAAAAATAACCGATGTTCCATAAACTCCCTCAAAATACTTTGCAATACTTAAATTCCGAACAAAATCCTTTAATCCCCCAGTAATTACATAACTCTTTATTTCTGATGACTCCAAAAATTCCAAAACTCCTGGATTATAAACGATATATTGTTCTCCCTCCATCAATTCATCAAGAGTAATTGTTGCATTATTGCTGACTAATAAATGGTTAAAAAAGGCATAAAATGTTTCTAATGGATTGCCCGCATTTTTACTTCGATACTCAGCTAAAGCTCCTTCTAAATCCGCATTACGCGAAATTCCTTGGTAACCAAATCTTTTTACCCACACCCAAAATTTAGGCCACGTATCATTTGTCAGTGTCCCATCAAAATCAAATATATTTATATATTGGGTCTTTTTTGTCATTTATTCCTCCTGTTAACTATATTTCAAAAATGCCATCTTTATCGATAACTTCATATGGATGGATACGTCTATACTCTTGAACTTCTTCGGGTCTCATAATAAGCACATTATCTATTTTATCTAAATGAACAATTCCATTTAAATGATCATACTCATGACAAAAAACCGTAACCTCAAACCCTTCCAAAGTTTTTGTATAATTCTTTCCCCATTTATCATAATATTCTATTTCAATTTTATAAGGTCGGTCTACTACTCCATTGTGATAAATTCTCACACCATTTTCTTCAACCGAACAACTTTCGCATCCTTCTAAAAAACGTGTATGCCCAAACGCTTTTATAATTTGGGGATTAATATAAATAATCTCTTCATCATATGTATGGTCTTTATTATTTTCCATATCTTGCTTACTATTCTTAATATAAATAAGTCTTTTGGGAATGCCAATTTGTACAGGTGCTAAGGCATATACCACATTTTTACTACAATACTCTTTCAAATCACGAATATATTCATCTACATTATCAATATTAAAATCTACATCCTTAGAAACCTGTCTTATAAATTCTTCATCCTCAAAAACTGTTAATCTTTTCAAATTTTCATCACCCTTATTTATTCCCTTTAAATCTTTTCGCCATCATAACGGCCTTTTCAAAATACTCTGATTCACATATATTTGCCGTAATTCCCATCGTTTCAAAATCTTTACTTCTATTTATTATCTCTCTCTCGCAATTGCCAATACTAATACCTAAATAGGCTTTCTGAACACATCTATTATAGCTTTGCGCACTCCTTATAATAAATTCCGCCATCATATAAGATCTCAATTTATAAACATCTTCTAAACTAGCATCATCGGGACTCCATTTTACATCATCTAACTCTTCAATTTCTTTTTCTAATTCTTCCAAAGTTAGAGATGATAACTGACTCTTAGTTAGTATATTTCCCATTTCTACTTCTTGCGATAATAAAGAAAGCAATCTCTCATCATCTGGATTTTCTATTCCTATTGGTAATGCTGCATAATATTGCGGAGAAAAAGTTCTTTCATTCTCACGCATCTGTAACTCTCTTTCAAAACCTTCGACATAATCTTCAGGAATCAAATCTCTAAGTTCACTACTTCCATACTTTTTAACAAGATAGTCAACATCCATCATACTTATATAAAGTCTTCCTTTTATACTGCCATCATAATTATCATTCGTATCATAAATTACCATAACTTCACATCCTTTGTAACTATTATAAAGATGAATATTTTAAAGTCAACCAATAATCTAAAATTTTTCTAAAATTTTAAAATACGTTACAATAACTTTATCATCATCGCATAAATTA
>CAMWQX010000046.1 GCA_947176475.1 uncultured Bacillota bacterium | reverse complement strand
ATTTTATCCCATAAGGATAACTTTATTGTTTTTTTATTTTCTTCAGTTATTTTATAAATATTTTCTTTTATGTATTCTTCATCATCGAGACTTACGGTTACATAACCAATCCTATTGGTTGAATCATCTACTTTTTTTACTTCAATTTTAATGTGTTTTATCTCTTCATCCGTAAGAAGCATGTTTACATCATTTTCAATATACCCTTTTTCTTCTTTCATGAATTCCTTTTTATCTATGACTTTAACTAATTTGTATTTATTAAAGTATTCTTCATAAAGGCTTTGATGAATGGCAAAGTCATCTCTTTGATTAAGAGTTACAACAGTTAGATTTTTATTATCTTTACTAGCTGATGTAACTAAAGTTCGATAGGCTTTTTCGGTATACCCCGTCTTTCCTCCAGTTGTATATTTATAATTGGTTAGAAGTTTATTTTTGTTGTACCAATCATAAGTTTTATAGTTAGTTTTAGCCATATAATGTTTAGTGGAAGTAATGCTTCTAAATATGTCATTTTTCATGGCATAACTCATAAGTAAGGCCATATCTGTCGCGGTTGAAGTATTTCCTTCGCCCTTTTCATTTTCTAAACCAGAGGCATTAATAAAATGAGTATGATACATGCCAAGGGATTCAGCCATTTCATTCATAAGTTTAGCAAAGCCACTTTCAGAACCACCAACATACTCAGATAAGGCGATAGCAGCATCATTGCCACTTCTAAGCATGAGCCCATATAATAAGTCTTTGATACTGATTTTTTCACCGACTTCGACATATATACCAGATCCAAAGCTTCTAAGAACACTTTGATCAATCGTGATTACTTCATTGATATTCGTATTATTTATTACGACTAAAGCGGTCATTATTTTAGTAGTAGAAGCAATAAGCATTTCTTCCTCTTCATTCACACCGTATAAAACGCGATTAGAGTCCATATCCATCACAACAACAGAGGCTTCAACACTAAATGGTATTAAGTACAACATAATTAACAATATTATCTTTTTCATAGTATAACTTATGCACAACATAAAATTATATGAAAACTTGCATTTTTTTACTTTTTTAAGTATAATATGTACCGAAATTTAATTAGGGGTGAATTCTATGAAGAGATTGGACATTGTTAACGGAAAATTAAAGAAATTATATGATGTTCTTTTTAGTATTACTAATTCAGAAAATTCTAATAAACCAAGTACGGAAAAGATTGAGAATACTAAAAATGAAATTAGAAAATATGAAAGAGAAAAAACAACTATATATTTAAAAGAATCTAATAAATGGCTTAAAGAGATGCCTTGGCTTAAAGATAATGAAACTTATAAGAAACTTATGACACATAATGCCGAATTTAATTGTCTATTCTTAGAGTTAATTCATAAATGTCCAAGTATGGTTGATGACATGGATCTTTTAATGCCAATAGTTGATTTTGTTAATAATGGAACTAATAAAATTTCAAGAGTTCGCGAACTTTTAACGCTTAATAGAAATGTCTTATCTGATAAAAAACTATTAAAAAGAATAAATGATAAATGCTATCCACAAATAAAAGAAGTCTTAAAAAGTATTACTTTGATGAGTAATTCAAAATTTAGAGAATACTTAGCAGAAGTAGATATTTTATCTGGACGAGTTTATGATGATGTTAGATTGATGGAAAGAGCATTTAAAGAAGGATTAAATCTTGATTTAGTATTAGCTTTAGGAAGTAAGAAGCATGCTAGAGACTATTTTTATAGAAATATGTCTAAAGAGTTATTAGATCATATTGCATCAGCTAAAACGAAAACTTTAAAGAAACAAATCTTATCTTTAGTGTTTGACTGTAACAATGATAAGATTCTAAATATATTAGCAAGATTCTTTGAAATTGAGGTAATAAGAGATGCGCTATTGGATGAGAATTCATTCTATTATAATTTACTTATTAAACCTATTTATGAAGGTGTGTCTCACAAAGATTATGCTGTAATGGAACTAAGTAAGATTCCACAAGAATATATGAATATAGAGATAAGTCAAGATTTATTAGATCAAGTTGCTAAATCAACGACTAAAACTTTGAAAAAACAAATTCTTGCTATGGCTTTTAATTGTCGTGATGAAAATATTTTGAATATATTAGTTAATTTTTTAGAAATTGATGAAGTTAGAAGCCAGCTATTAGATGAAAATTCATTTTATTATAAATTACTTATCAAGCCAATTAGTAAGGGTATAGCAAGTGATAAATATGCATCAATTGATCAAATTTTATCTACTTGTTCAACGAGATTTAATGATTACATCTTAAACTGTGATAATACGGATATTCTAGCACATAGTTTTGATTGTATTGCAGGACCATATATTTATTACTTTAGAGAAGGTCAAATGCATTCGGTTCCTGTTAGCAAATTTACAAGCAGTTTTAACGGAAGAATCGATAAATTTCATAAAATATTGGCTATGATAAATATGCTAGATAATTCTAAGCAACAAGCATATTTAAATACGAAGTATGAGGATATTTTAAATGATGATTTAAGAGAAGTTGCAAGAAATGCCATTTTAGATAACGAAGATGCTAAACTTTCTTTAGCAGAATTAGAAGCTTGGAATAGTTATATTGATGCAACATATGGCTTAGGTATGAAGGAAAGCTTAGATGATGTGTATGATGTAGTTATCGGATATGGATTAGATTCTTTTGAAGATAATGCTCCTAAGAGTTTAAATTATTCTTATTGTTGGACGATTAATGCATCTGATTTATTAGTAACAAATAAATAAATAAAACACCTGAATAAGGTGTTTTAAAATACGTCAATATTATCAATTTTATCTTTGAAGCGATATAACTTAGCCGGTTTTTTACCATCAAAGTTAGCAAATTCACCAGTATCTTCGACCAAATCTAAGCTTAATAATTTACGTCTAAAGTTTCTTCGATCTAATGTAACTTCAAGAATGGCTTCATAAGTCTTTTGAAGTTCTGGCATTGTAAAACAGTTGGGAAATAAGCTAGCTAAGATATTGCTATTAACGATTTTTTTCTTTAAGGCATCAAGAGAACTTGCAAGAATTTCTTCATGATCATAAGCTAGATCAGTAACCTTTTTTACATCAACAAAGGCGGCATCACTAGTTTTAAGAGTTTCTCTTACGAAATTAGCTTTATTGATATCAATTACCCCAAGGTATGAAACGGCAACCATACGCATGACGGGACTTCTATCTACACGTCCATGAACATTAACTAAAGATAAATCAATATTATCAATTCCCGTTTTTTCTCTAACTTCCCTTTTTAAACCACTGTCTATGTCTTCATTATTATATAAAGCACCACCAACTAAAGCCCATTTATCTTTAAAAGGATTATTTTTACGCTTTATTAAAAGGACTTTAACTACTCCATGATCAACGGTAAATATACTAGATATTACGTGTATTCCTTGATTTTTATAAAGTGGATTATTTACTTCCATAAACTTACCTACTATCTATTTTTCTTCTTATTATTATTTGCTGGTTTATCTCTTTCGATTAAGTATTTATTAATTTGTTTATCGAGAATATCGCCAATGACAATAAAGGCAACAAGACAAAAAATTAAGAGGGCAGCATCTAAGATAAAGTTCCATATATCCCCATCATAGAGAAAATCGATGCCAAAATTTATAACAGCATAAATCATGCCAATTATACCAAATATTTTCAATCTATTGCCCTTTTCATAGATTTTATTTTGGTTATATTCACTATGTTTAAAATCGATGCGAGCTTGTTTTTTTTCATCTTTACTTAGTCTTTGATATTTATTCTTCATAAAAATCCTCCTTGCTATAGTAAAATCCCTTGCGATATAGTTTTTCTCTAATCTTTTTTTCTAGTTCATATCCTTCATATTTTTTTTCTAATTGTCTTTTGGCTTTTTCATATTCATGCATGAAAACTTCATGGTCATCAATATCATAGCGATTTATGATAGGCATAATCATCTCTTTATCATAACCTAAATTTACTAGATCATTAACAATTTTCATCTTTAACATCTTTACGGAAGAATTATGATTGGCATTAACTTTTTTGCTAACATATTTGTCAATTTTTTCTTCCCAAAGGGAAACATCAATATTATTTAAGGCATTATTTATAAGACTTTCATCTAAACCTAAAGTGACGAGATTTTTAGCAATCTTTTTAGGCCCATTATTAGATAAAGTCAACTGATCATTAATATAAGCTTTTAAGTATATATCATCATCTAAAAATTTATTTTCTCTTAATTTGGCAATAGTATTTTCAATAACATTTTCGCTTACTTCTTTTTTCTTTAAATACTCATAGATTTCTTTTTCGCTTCTCAACTTCTTAGTTATATATTTTATAGATAAATAGTAACTATCCAATTCATCATTATATTTGAGTATTTCCTTTAAGTCAGATGCACTAATATCTTTTTTTAATAAAAGGCCAAATTTAATGATTACATCATCATAAATAGCATACTCACAATCATCGATTGTTACTTTATATTGATTGCTTTTATCTTTAGAATATTTTTGTATTTTCATAATGCCCTCCTTACTTGAATTATAGCACATAATTAGTCAAAATTTATCATTAATATCTTTTTTATGACCAAATATTGTGGTATTATTAATTATAGGTGAGAATTATGAATAAAAAAGGCTATATTGGAATAATGATAGCGATTATTTTGTGTTTCATTGTGGGATTCGTTTGTTTTAAATCGTCAGGAAATACGCAAAAAAAAGAAAATAATAATGAACCAAAAACAACTGAGAAAACAACTACTACTGCTAAGGAACAAGAACAAGCCAAAAAAAGCGAAGCTAAATTAACTTTTATTGGAGATTTATTATTTGAACAACCATTTTATAATGCTACTAATGATATAGAAAAGTCTAATTATTTCGAATTAGTTAATCCATATTTCAAAGATGATGATATTACAGTTGGCAATATGGAAGTAGTAATTGGTAATGATAAGTTAGAGACTTCAGGATCTGGTTATAGTTTCTGTGCTCCACAAACAGTTGGTAAGTTAATAGCTAATCAAAGTATTGAAGTACTATCAACAGCAAATAATCATGCTTATGATAGATCTCTTGATGGAGTTAATTCGACAATAGATTTCTTTAAAAATAATTCAAACATTATGACAGTTGGAACTTTTAAACAAGAAAGTGATCGTGAGAAAGTTCAGTCACTAGAAGTTAATGGAATAAAAATTGGATTCCTTGCTTATACTTTAGGAACTAATTCAAAAATGAAAATTGAAAATAGATTCCGCGTTAATCTTTATAGAGATCAAAATACTAAATTAGTTGATGACACTATGAAAGCGAAGATTAAGGCAGATGTTGAAAGAACTAAAAAAGCAACAGATGTAACAATAGTATTAATTCATTGGGGTACAGAATTCACCAATACTCCTAATAGTGAACAAGAATCAATGGCTAATTACTTAAACAGTTTAGGTGTTGATATCGTAGTGGGAAATCATGCCCATGCTATTCAACCTATAAAATATGTAGGAAATGAAAAGAAAACATTAGTATATTATGCACTAGGTAATTTTACTTCAGCAGATGATGATGTCGAAAGAACAGGAGAAAAATTTGATAATGCTTATCAATTTGGATTGCTTTCAACGTTAAAGATAACTAAAGATGATAAAAAGATATCTATTGGAGATATCAAAACAGAACCGATCATTAATTACTATGATAAAGATATGAAGAACTTTAAATTAGTTCCAATGAGTAAATATACCGATGACTTAGAAAAATCGCATTATAGATATGGAAGTAATTTTACAAAGAGTTTTGTTGAAAACATGTATAAAGAAGTAATAAGTGAAGAATTTAGAAAATAAAAAGACGGTTAATTAACCGCCTTTTTTTATTGATTAAAAGTATGATTTACTTTAGCTTCTGTCATAGTATCGTATAATGGTCTTAAGTCACCAACTCGATAACTTTTTCCCTCTTCTAATACTTTTGATTTATCCATATGGATAAATCCTTCCAATTCTTCTTTTGTGACTCTTAAACCGGAAAACATGTCATAATATACAATATTTTCGGAAGCATCAAATCCAATTACTAAAAAGTAATATTGTTGAAGGGTGGGATTTGATTTAATCTCAATATCATCATATCCAAGAACTGTATCATTATTTATTTCCATTGAATCATATTTTAAATCATAATTATTTGCCATAATATACCCCTTTCATTGCTGTGTATTATAGCATAATCATAGGAAAATGGCAAATTAAAAGGAGGCTTATCTAGCCTCAACAATAAGTTTAATAGCAGTTTTTTCTTCACCATCAATGGTAATATCCGAAAAAGCTGGTATAACAATCAAATTTTTACCTGAAGGAGCTACAAATCCACGAGCAATACAAATGGCTTTAATAGCTTGATTTAAGCTTCCCGCTCCAACAGTTTGTACCTCAACACTTCCATAATTTCTAAATACATTAGCTATAGCTCCAGCAACCTTACTTGGATTAGATTTACTAGATACTTTTAATATTTCCATAATCATTTTTCCTTTCTAAGAAATTATATGAAGAATTAGATAAAATATTAACGGTCATTTTAGTTCAACTTTTTATTTTTTTCATTAGTACTAAACACATTTCTTTATCGCTCACTAAAGTAATAGAGAATGTCTTATACCCTATTCTATTTATACTAGCTCCACAATGATATAAGACTTCTTCATCCAAAATGAAATATCTATCATGAAATGTATTATCATATTTAACTACTAAATTATTATATTGCTTATTGTATTTCACAATATCTTGCTTGGTTAAGAGGTTATTCTCTCTTGTAATAATTGTTACATTAACATCTAATCTTTTAATAATATCTAGAATAGTATTATCTGCATACGCATCAATTATTATTAAGCTTTTCTTTGCCTGATTAAATATTTCTTGTATTTTAAAATATGCATCATATATCTGTCCATTAAAATATATTTCATTTGTCTTTCGTTTTTCTTCAAACTTTTCTAATGTACTTTCCAATATTTGAATCTTTCCATGATCTTCTAATACTAAATTGTTAATATATTTCTGTTCAATTAGATTATGGGATATATACTTACGCATTGCTACAAAGGCTCTCATAATTAAAACACTCATCTCCGATGCAATATTAGTTCTTAGCACTGTGGCAAGCATAGCAACTCCCTGTTCTGTAAATGCATACGGAAGCTTTCTAACACCACCATAATCACTCCAACTTGAAGTCCCAACTTGGGACTTCAAGTTAGAAATCTCTTCAAAAGTCAATTGAAAGTAAAAATCTTCTGGAAACCTATCTTCATGTCTTTTTACAGCCTGATTGATTGTCTTAGTACCATTTGCACATTCATATAATTTAGCTAAATCCGAATCTAACATTACTT
>CAMWQX010000045.1 GCA_947176475.1 uncultured Bacillota bacterium | reverse complement strand
TGATAATAGGGGAAATGATGGGAATATAAATCCTATGAGTTTTATCTTAATTCTAATTTTATCAATGAGTTTAGTCGATCCTTATGTTAAGGCAATAGTGTATCGCGTATCCGAATTAAGAGATTGTATAGTTGGCAATATTCCATATGATAGTGAACTGGATTATAATCATGATGGAAAAGTAGATATAGCAGACATTATTGAAACGAAGGATTTATCTAATACTACTTTGGGTGATGATAGGCCAAGTCATAATTTTAAACCAGTGGAGAGTGAAGGAGTACATATAACGGATCCAACGACAACCATTGTAACAAGTCGTCAAACGACAACTACTACGACAAAAAATGGGGTATTTAATATTAATACAACGCAAAAGCGTACAACAACTAATAAAGTGGTAACGACGAAAGATACGACAACTAAGACAACGACCACTAAGACGACGACAACCAAGACAACTGCTGCAAAATACACAGTAACTTTATCAAATAATAATTCTAAAACCGATAATAAGAGTGTAAGCGTTGTAAGTGGAAAAACAGCTATATTTAAAGTAACACCTAATGTGGGTTATACGTATGATTCTGTAAGTTGTAGTAATGGAGCAAATGTTACTTATAGCAAAACAACGAATAAATTAGAAGTAAAGAATGTAACTTCTAATATGTCATGTACAATTAACTTTAAAGAAAGAGATGATATGAAACTTAATATTACGGCAACGCATGGTAAAGTTTCACCAGCTACAGTTAGAGGGCCTTATAAATCTAGCTTATCATCTTCTGTTACGCCAAGTAATGGATATCAATATAAATCGCATAGTTGTACGAATGGATTAAGTGCTACTTATGATGAGTCTAGTGGAACATTGACGGTTAAATCGATGACAGATGATGGATCATGTAAAGTTATTTTTGAAGAGAGAACTTACCAAATGACCATTAAAGCTTCGGGAATTGAAAAGAAATTTAATTCTAAATATAATCAAAAAACAGAGTTTACAATTGAAGCTAATAAGAAATTTACAAAGCTTAGATGTAATAATTTAATAAAAACATTTACAGTTACGGAGCCATCATCTGGTAATTTTAAACATACATTTAATATGGCACTAACCAAAGATACTGTATGTGAATATTCATAATAATATTGACAAATTAATAGTTAGAACATATAATTAAACGTGTAAAGCAATTGATGAAGACGTTAAATAAGGAATCTTTAAAGAGAGTCTGTATTTGGTGAAAGCAGATAAGAGGAATTATTTATGGATCACTTCTGATGTGATTTAGGGATAATCTAAATACGTTACTCGCGTTAAGAGAATAAGTGCATGAATAACTCATGAATTAAGGTGGTACCACGGGTATAACTCGTCCTTTAATTTATGAGTTTTTTTATTTAAAGGAGAATTGGCATGAAGACTGAGTATGAAATTCGGATATTAGAAATTGATCATGATGAGATTGTTAAAAAGTTGGAGGAGTTAGGTGCAAAAAAAACAATGGATGCTTTACAAGAAAGATATATTTATGATGTCATACCTAAAGATGATCATAAGTGGATTAGACTTAGAACAAATGGTACAAAGACAACTTTAACAATTAAAGATTTAGAAGCTAAGACGATTGATGGAATGAAAGAAATTGAGATTGAAGTAAGTGATTTTAAAAAGACTAATCTTTTGCTAGAAAATCTGGGATATAAGAATAAGGGATTTCAACAAAATAAACGTGTTCAATATATTCTCGATGATGTTGAATTTGATTTAGATCATTGGCCTTTAATTCCAGAGTATATGGAAATTGAAGGAAAGAGTGAAGAAAGTGTCTTGAATATGCTTAAGAAGCTCGAGATAGATGAATCTCGCATAGTAACATTAGATGTTGATAGTATATATAGACATTATGGAATAGAAGAAATAAAAGATTTAAGTTTTAATGAAGAGGAGGAAAAATAATGAAAAATTTTAAAGAATTAGATAAGAGAAGTGTTCATGAGGTTGAATCAAGTATTTTAGCTGAATGGAAAAAACAAGATATTTTAAATAAGACAATTGAAAATAGAAAGAATAACGAAGATTGGGTTTTCTATGATGGTCCAATTTATGCCAATGCCAAACCAGGTATTCATCATGTTTTAGCTAAAGCTATTAAAGATACTTTTTGTAAGTATAAGACAATGCAAGGATATCGTATTTTAAGAAAAATAGGTCTTGATACGCATGGTCTTCCAATTGAAGTTAATGTTGAGAAAAAGTTAGGATTTAAGACAAAAGCGGATATTGAAGAATTTGGTGTTGAAAACTTCTGTAAGGAATGCAATAAGGCGACAGCTTTAAATATTGATGAAATAAATCAAGTTACAGATATGATGGGGCAATTTATCGATTGTGAACATCCTTATGTTACTTGTAGCAATGAATTTATTGAATCTGAATGGTGGATTATCAAAGAAATGGATAAAAAAGGACTAATCTATCATGGTAATAAAGTATTGTGGTATTGTCCTAGATGTGGAACGGAATTATCGGCAAATGAAGTATCTCAAGGTTATGAAGAGACTTCAGTTAATACTGTTATAGTTCCATTAAAAAAGGTTGATGAAGATGTATACTTCCTTGCTTGGACGACAACTCCTTGGACTTTAATGGCCAATGTGGCAATATGTGTTAATCCCGATTTAACTTATATAAAGGTTAATAGTCAAGGATATAAATTTATCTTAGCTGAGAGTTTGGCTGAAAAAGTATTAGGTAGTGAATTTGAAGTATTAGAAACTTATAAAGGTAGTGAATTAGTCGGCATAAAATATGAACAATTAATGCCTTTTGTTACAGTAGATGGCAAAGCTCATGAAGTAATTGCTGATAATTATGTTACAGCCGAAGATGGTACTGGTATCGTTCACATTGCTCCGGCTTATGGTGCTGATGATAACCGAGTATGTCAGGAAAATGAAATTGGTTTTGTTAACCCTGTTGGTTTAGATGGATGTTATACGGAAGGACCTTGGAAGGGTAGATTAGTAACAGATTCAGAACTAGAAATAGAAATAATTAAATGGTTAAAAGAAAATGATAAATTATTTAAGAAAATTAAGATTAACCATGATTATCCACATTGTTGGAGATGTCATTCACCATTAATTAGCTATCCAAAACCTGCTTGGTATGTTAAAACAACAGCTTATAAGGATAAAATTATTGAAGCTAATAATAAGATTAATTGGTATCCAGAATATGTTGGTACGAAGAGATTTTCAAATTGGCTAGAAAATATGGTTGATTGGGGAATTTCAAGAAACCGTTATTGGGGATGCCCACTTCCTATTTGGATATGTGAAGATTGTGGAGAAAAGCATGTTGTAGGTTCATTAGATGAACTTCAAAGCATGGTTATGGAAGATGTAAATGTTAAAGAAATGGAATTACATCGTCCTTATGTTGATGATATTCATCTAAAATGTGATAAATGTAATGGCAAAATGACAAGAGTAAAAGATGTATTAGATGTTTGGTTTGATTCAGGATCTATGCCATATGCTCAATTCCATTATCCTTTTGAAAATAAAGAATTATTTGAAAGTCAATTCCCAGCTGATTTTATTGCCGAGGGATTAGATCAAACAAGAGGTTGGTTCTATGTTCTTTTAGTAATTTCAACAATTATTTCAGGAGAGTCAAGTTTTAGGAATGTTGTCGTTAATGATATGGTCTTAGATCAATATGGTAAGAAGATGAGTAAATCAACGGGAAATGTTGTCGATCCAACAGTGGCTTTGACACAATATGGAGCTGATAATGTCCGTTGGTATATGTTCTATGCATCACCTGTATGGACACCTTTAAAATATGATGATGCAGGAGTTAAGGAAGTACATTCGAAGTTCTTTAATCCATTTAAGAATACTTATTCATTCTTCCAAATGTATGCTAATACGGATGGAATTGATATTGATGAATGCAATGTTCCTTATGAAAAACGTGAAGATATTGATAAATGGTTATTAAGTAAGTATCATAAATTATTGAAAAGTGTTACAGAGTCTTATGATAAATATGATTTAAATGAGGTTGTTAAAGCAGTTACTTCATTTGTTTCTGATGATTTATCTAATTGGTATATTAGACGTAATAGAAATAGATTTTGGAGTAGTGAACTGGATGATTCTAAGAAGTCTGTTTATATGACTACTTATGAAGTATTAGTTGGGCTATGTAAGATATGTGCTCCAGTTATTCCTTATACAACAGAGGAAATTTATAAGAACTTAACTTTAGAAGAATCTGTTCATTTAGCAGATTTCCCTAAGTATGATGAATCTCTATTTAATGATGAAATTGAAGTTAAGATGGATTTAGTCAGAGATTTAATTTCGACAGGACGTTATGTAAGAGAAGAGACAAAGATAAAGGTTAGACAGCCAATTGCTGAATGTTTAATTGATGGGAAGTATGAAGCAATTTTAGGAGATTTAGTAAGTTTAATTAATGAAGAATTAAATGTTAAAAAGGTAACATATGTTGAAGATTTATCTAAATATATGGACTTTACAATAAAACCAAATTTCAAGGTTTGTGGAGCTAAGATAGGTTCTAAGATGAAAGAATATCAAGCAGTTTTAGCTGATTTAGATGGAGAAAATCTAGATTTAGTATTAAAGGGTGAAACTATTACAATTGACTTTGATGGTGGAAGACTTGATATTACTCCAGATATGGTTGATGTTAAATTCTCAAGCAAAGAAGGATTTAATGTTGGTATGGAAAATAACAAGTTTATTATCCTAAATACGGAGTTGACGAGAGACTTAATCTTAGAAGGTATGGCACGCGAATTCGTATCAAAGGTGCAAAATTTAAGAAAGACTAGTGGTCTTGAGATAACTGATAGAATTAATTTAACTTATCAAGGTGATAAGGATATAAATGAAGCTTTAGATATGTTTAGAGATTATATTATGGAAGAAACTTTAGCTGTTACTTTTGATGTAAGTGATGAAGGTGAAGTTACAGATATCAATGGACATGAAGTAAAGATGGCTTTAAAGAAAAATTAAAGAGGATGAAAATGTCCTCTTTTTTGATGGGAATTTTAAGAAAAAAGAAGTAATTTCAAATTTTACCGTGAACATATAAGGTAGGAGGAGAAATTATGGAACAAAATGAAATAATTATATTTGATAATCAAGAAGTAAAATTAGAAGTAAATATGAAAGATGAGACAGTGTGGTTAAATAGGGAACAGATGTCTCAATTATTTGATCGTGATGTTAAAACTATTGGTAAACATATAAATAATGCTTTAAAAGAAGAGTTGGACAATTCAACTGTCGCATTTTTTGCGACAGTTCAAAATGAAGGTGGAAGAATGGAAATAAGAGAATAGCAGCAACTTTATTTATCTACTTTTTACAATATTATGGAATTCTTTATAAAGATAATGAAAAAGTAATAGATAATAATACATTAACAGCACTAACGATATTGATAGCTGAATCAAATCCGAAAGAAAAGAGTATTATGATTGATTTAATATTGATTTTTTTTGAGTAAAATAAAAAAACTACTTATATGGTAGAAGTTTTTGTTCTTTTTCATGATATTGTATTTCATAGATTTCGGTTTGCATGTCCGATGTTTTTAGAATTCTTTCATCATCTTCTGGTGTGACTTTTTTACCTAGGAGTTTATAAAGTTCGAAAGCTGATGAAACAGTATGGCAATAAATAAGAGCTGTATTTAAATCAATGATGGGTGGAACAAATAGTTTGATGTCTTTTAAAATGCCATTTTCATCTAATTTATAGTTAACACCGATGAATTCTCTTTCCAATTCATCATTATAATCGATATAAATAGTTCGCAGATCATGTTCATTTATGAAATCCATGAATTCTTTACTAACTTTAAGATAGGCAAGAATGGCGTCTTCGTCTATGAGGATTTCAAGTAATTTGGCAAAAAATTCATTACTTTCTATGAGTGTTTGAAAGGATTTCTTTTCCCTAACTATGCGATGTTCTTGCTTCAAATCGCAGGCTACAAGGATTTCTTCTAGGTATGCATCATAATAATTATATGTATTTTCGCTTAGTTCAAATATATTATGTAAATACTCGTCTACGGCATCGTATTTTGCAACTTTTAAACGATGATAAAGATAATTATAAATGGCAGTTTCAGCAATTAATGACTTTCGATACTCAATAAATGATTGGATTGATTCTCTAGTAGCAATGCTATTGATACCAAATGCTTTAATGCTTTGAACAATGGCATTTAGACAAGTAATGGAAAAATCAATTATATGATTAAAATTGGCTAATTTACTAACGTTGATATCGTGTTTTATATCACTTCTGTCAAATCTGTCCATCTACATTACCTCTTTTGTTTTGATATTATATCATAAATAGAATAGAAATAATATAATTAAGTGTGTTATACTTAAGTTAAGAAGGTAGGAGAGTAAGATGAAGACAGTAGTTATAACAGGAAGCGCAAGAGGATTTGGCTATGCCATGATAAGAATGTTTAGAGAGAAAGATTTTAATGTGTGTCTATGTGATGTTTCAGAATCGGCATTAAAAGAAGCCGATGATAATCTTAAATTAATTAAGGGTGATGGTAAGGTTTTAACTTATAAAGTTGATATTACAAATAGTGATGAAGTAAGTAAGATGATAAAAGATATAAGTAAGAATGTTGATAGTATAGATATATGGATTAATAATGCAGGTGTTAATCAACCAAATAAGCCAATTTGGGAAGTGGATTTTAACACGATAGATAGATTAATTGATATTGATATAAAGGGAAGTATTATTTGTTCGAAACTGATAATGGAATTTATGAATAAACAGGGAAGTGGACAGATATATAACGTCGAAGGGCATGGTAGCAATGATGCCAAGATTTTAGGACTTTCTTTATATGGAACTTCGAAAAGAGCAATTACTTATTTTACTGAAGCTTTAGCTTATGAAGTAGAAAAGACGAATAGTCCAGTTTTAGTTGGAAAAATTACGCCTGGTATTATGATAACAAACTTTATTACGACAGCTTTAGGTGATGGGGAAAAGATAGAATTAGATGAAAAAACTAAAAAGGTTTATAACATATTAGGAGATTATCCAGAAACTATAGCGGAGTTTATGGTTGATAAAATTATTAATAATAAAAAGAATAATATTAAGTTTGCTTGGTTGACTAATCGTCGAGCAGCAATGCGTTTTATGACAGCAAGTTTTAAAAGACGTGATTTCTTCCAATAATATCCTTTTTATTTCGAGTATTATATGGTATAATCTTTATAGAATAGAGAGGTATGCATATGAATTTTGATCGTTTAACAGAAATGTTGTATCAAGAAAACATAAATTGGGTATATGCAATAATCAAAGAACTTGATGCTAAAGGTATTGAACGAAAAGAAAAATTCATTGCAGATCCATATATAT
>CAMWQX010000044.1 GCA_947176475.1 uncultured Bacillota bacterium | reverse complement strand
TTTAATGCTACGGCGACCACCGCTATCTACACTCGACTAGGCGTCGGCAGCGTCAGATGTGAATAAGCGACAGGATAATTACATACTGGTTGTTGCAAATTTTGCAACAACCTCTTCTCCAATTAATTCCTCCTCAAAAACATTCTTTATATGTCTTGATATTACTGCATATCCCTTTATCATATAATCTTTTAATACTTTATTTGCCCATTTTCTAAAGGCAATACCATTCTTACTCTTTACTCGATATCCCACACTAATTATTACATCTAGACTATAAAAAGGAACAAGTTGCTTAACACCATCAACACGCATTTTTTGCGTGTTGTTTTCCATTTCGACTTCTTCATCCTTAAATACATTATTTATATGTTTTCTAATGGCCTTCTCATCTTTCATAAAAAGTTGAGCCATTTGATTAGCTGTTAACCAAACTGTCTCATCTTGCAAATTCACTTCTAATTTTACTTCTTGATTATCAAATATAATTAGTTCATTATGCTTCATAATTTTCCCTCCTACCTTATATGTTCACGATAAAATTTGAAATTACTTCTTTTTTATAAAATTTTTTCAACAAAAAAGAGGAATAACATCCTCTTTAGTTTTTTTATTTACAAATAATATTAATAATTCTTCCCTTTAGATAGATTATTTTAACTATATCTCCCGTTATAATATTTGGATATTCTTCTTTTATCTTCTTAATAAGTTCATCTTCCTCAATATCTTTATCAACAAGAATTGTCTTTTTCATTTTACCATTTATTTGAATTGGCAAATTAACATCATCACGACTCAAACTTGCCTCATCATACTCTGGCCATACCTCATCAACAATATTGCCATCAAATATCATTTCATACATTTCACTGGTAATATGCGGAGCAAGAGGATTAAGCAAGATAAGGAAAATACGCATTTCTTCTTTCGTGATATATTTATCTTCTCTCACCTTTTTAACAAAACTCATGAAAGCAGCAATACAAGTATTAAGTTTTAGATTCTCAACATCCTCTGTTATCTTCTTAATTAGATTATTAATATCATACTTGTGGTTATCACTTACGTCATCACCTTGAATCATATCTTTCATATTCCACACTTTATCCAAAAATGATGTTATACCATTAATGCCTTCATATGTCCAAGGAGTATTATCTTCATAACCAGCTAGGAAATGCACATGAAGTCTAGCAGCATCACTTCCATACTCTTCTATTACTTCCATCGGAGAAACCCCATTAGTTGAACTCTTACTCATCTTTTTGCCTGTATCATCCAAGATTAGACCGCTTCCCATTTTTCTTATGAATGGATCCCTTGAAGGAACTACACCTATTTCATACAAGAAGTTTTGCCAAAAGAATGCATACAAGACATGACGTGTAATATGTTCCGTTCCTCCCGTATAACAATCAACACTTCCCCAATATTTTAATTTTTCCAAATCCGCAAGTGCTTCATTATTATGTGGATCAACATATCTTAGCCAATACCAACTAGAACCTGCCCAGTTAGGCATTGTATCTGTTTCACGTTTGGCATTTCCTCCACACTTTGGACACTTACAATTAACCCATTCTTCAATTTTGGAAAGTGGTGAACTACCATCATCATTTGGCATATAATCATTTGTTTTAGGAAGCCTTACGGGAAGTTCACTTTCTGGTACAGGAACTGTTCCACATTTTGGACAGAAGACAATGGGAAAAGGTTCTCCCCAATATCTCTGACGATTAAATGACCAATCTTGCATTTTATAATTAATTTGCTCTTTAGCAACACCCATACTTACAAGTTTATCTGTAATACTTTTCTTTGCCTCAATAACACTCATTCCATCAAACTCGCAAGAATTCATCATCTTAGCATTACTCTTCAAATAATCCATTTTTTCAAGAGCATGTTCTTCCACATTACCTTCGATAACTTGAATCATTGGAATATTAAATTTTTTCGCAAATTCATAATCTCGCTCATCATGTGTTGGTACAGCCATAACCACACCTGTTCCATAATTATTAAGAACAAAATCGGCTAGATAGATTGGTACCTTTTTGCCATTAACCGGATTAACTGCATAAATTCCTTCAAGAATACAACCAGTCTTATCATGTTGATTAGCTATTCTATCAAGTTCACTTCTATAGGTAGTATCTCTTCGATAGTTGTCAACTTCATCAAAATTCTTTATTTCATCTTTATGCTTAATAACAAAATCATGTTCAGGTGCCATAACTAAGAATGTAATACCATAAATAGTTTCTACACATGTCGTAAATATTTCAAGATTATCCATTCTTTCATTATTATCATTTACGACATCAAACTTAACTTGCACACCTTCGGATTTGCCTATCCAATTTCTTTGTAGTTCTTTAAGATTTTCACTCATATTAATTCTTTCAATATTACCAAGAAGTTTTTCTGAGTACTCCTTCATTTTCAAGAACCATACATATCTCTCTTCCTGTCTAACAGCCCCATGACATCTATCACATTCTCCCCCTTGACTATCCTCATTTGAAAGAACCGTCTTACAATTCGGACAATAATTAACTACACCCTTTTCTTTATAAGCCTTTCCCTCTTTAAATAGTTGCAAAAAAATCCACTGTGTCCATTTATAATAATCATCATCACTTGTGCAAAAAGATCGATCATAGTCAAAGGATAGTCCAAGCATTCTCGATTGATCCATGGCTTTTTTCATACCATTTTTTACAAAATCATCGGGATTAATTCCTGTCTTAATAGCTGCATTCTCCGCTGGAAGTCCAAAAGAATCTCCGCCAATTGGAAACAACACATTGTATCCTTGAAATCTTTTCATTCTAGCTAGAGCATCTGCTGGAACTGTTCCCTTAAGATGTCCCATATGCAAATTTCCACTTATATTATAAAACTCATACAAAACATAATATTTAGGCTTAGTTGGATGAAAATCAATCGCCTTAAAACTATTTTCCTCCATCCATTTATCTTGCCATTTTTTTTCTATTATTTTAAAATTATACATTTTTATTCATTCCCTTCTTAAATTAAAAAATAGAGCCAACACCTTAGTAGTATTGACTCTATTTAGATTAGCTAATATTTTTTTATATAACACTCAAAATAGACCCATTACTACATAATCGGTTTAATAATAAAACTAATAATAAGTTCATATTATCGATAATTATTTTCATAAATCTATTTCCTCCATCTGAAAACAATTCTACTATACTTATTCTTTTTAGTCAAATCACTTATACCTATTTATGCAATTTTTACCCAAATAATTCCCTATTATCCATACCAAAAATATACCATAATTACCCAATATTTATACCAAAAGTACACAAAGTTTACTCAAAACTTATACAAATATTACACAAAAAATACCCACACAAGTAACACTTAATTATACAAAATTTACCCAAAAGATACACAAAACTTATACATTTATCACACAATTTATACACAAAAAAAGGATTATAAAAATCCTTTAATAAAATGCTTTAGACCATCTAGAATCTTCATCATCGCCTACGTTATCTTCATAGAAAAATTCTGTATAATTACCTTCTCCTACAAAAATATTTAACATCTCTAAAAAGTCTGATGCCACATTGGGACTGTTTCGTATCTCTTCTATTGTCATCCATTTGTTTTCGCCTTCATGGCATCTTTCAATTAATTCACCAGTATAACTATTCGTTTTATAAAACAAGACAACATAACGCATTTTCTTTTTAAAATCATACCAATCTTTCATCCCGCAAGGTTTTAAATCAGCGACATCTAATCCGGTTTCCTCTTTAACTTCTCTTATCACTGATGGAACAAATGCTTCACCTAAATCAACATGCCCCCCAGGAAATGATATTCCATCCCAATCATTTTTATCTCGCAACTGAACTAACACCTTCTTAGACTTTAAATCTTCTACCATACACATATTTGTTAATTCAACCATTTCTAATTCATGTTTTGCCATTTAATAACTCCTACTCCTAAATATCTTTACCCGAAATCATCTTTGCTAGACTACGAACATCGGAAATTTCTTTTCTCGCCTTTGCAATATTATCTTCAATTGTACCTAGACTTGCCAAATCTTCCATTGATGGTATGTTTAAATGATATTCCATATTTCCCTCTCTATGTTCATTAAGAGCAAATTGATTATCCTGATAAAGAATTTCTCCTTCACTATTGACACTAACTTTTTTACCATTTTTCGTCATCGTAAATATACATAATTTACCATCTTTTAGACTTATCTCATCCGTAACCTTTTTTTCTTTATCGTCTACTCCCTTTTCCACAACTATATGAAAATTTGGATATTCATCGATATAATCAATAGATAATTCACACATTCTCTTATATACTTCATCTATTGCCAAAGGAAAATCTAATTCTAATAGATATTTTACTAACTCTTGATCATTATTTAATCTAAATACATATCCACTACCTGATTCATAGTGAATTCTTTTGGGACGATCCACCTTAATCGACAAAGTATTTTCTCCATTTGAAACTTTATATTGGGCATCAAAAGGCGATAAATAGCTATAGATTGAATTACTATTTAGAGGATTAACAACAGTAAAACTTTGCAAGCAAAGCCTTGGTTTTCTTCCATTAATTGCCGTTAAATATTCATAAGTTCTTTTTGAATTATGATAATCCAATATTATTTCAGGAAGAGCATCCATCCAAGCTCCCCATCTAAAACGCACTCTAGCATCATCACATTCATTTTCAAAATGACAATTACAAGTAAAATTTTCCTCATCATAATCATCAAAGATACAAGTTTCTGTTGCAGGAACTCCCAATTGTTTTAATAGCACTCCAAAAGTATACGCAATAGCATCTCTTTGATTCTGATGTATTCCCTCTTCTAATAAAACTTTTGCCGATATTGGCATATATGCCACTAATGACTCGCTTATATATGTCTGTTCACTGCTCGCAAGTATCTCTAACCACTGCCCAAGATTTGCTAGCAATTCCTTATCTTTAAATATTACTTCCGGAACATCTTCTTTAATAAAACTCAAATCTGTTTTGTCCTTATTCTCTAATTGTATATAATTCTTATCTTGTCTCCCAATAATTTTTGGTAAATTCATATCAAAACCTCCCCATAAGTATAAACTCTATTATAACACCTTAACCTATCTTAAAACAAGAAAATCATTTCCTCTTATACTCAATATAATGAGGAACATCCTTATTCTCTTCATAATAAGCTAAAATACCATCATTTTTAATTCTTGTATTTCCCTCAATCCATTTCTTAATAACATTTTCTTTATAAATCTTATTATTAACTTTACTACAAGGAAACTCAGGACATTCTCCACAAAAATTAACACTATGTTCCCTAACACATTCTGGTATTACACATCCCTTAATACTACATCCATGTGCTCCACCATTTCGGCATCCTCCACATTTGGGATTGGCATACTTCTTTAATTTACTTTTAAATGCTTTAAATTCATCTAGCTTATGTCGATAATCCCTACTTAAATTCTTATCTAAAAATTCTTCATGTCCTTCTAAAAGTCTTAATAACTCTTTGGCATGATAACTAATACTTCCATACTTACAACCCGTACATGTCTTACAAAATAAAGAACAAGGTGCTACGTCTCCAAGTATTTCTTCTGAAATTTTATTTTCTACTTCAACCATTCTCTTTTCCTCCTAATAATCCTTAAATGCATCCTTAAGCATCTTCATAGCATACTCTAACTTTACTCTTGGAAGTGCTATATTCATTCGCATGTAACCCTTACCTAAATCGCCAAACATATCTCCATTATCTAACCATATCTTAGCCTTATTAAGTAAAATATTATCAATTTCTTCATTATTCAAATTTAACTCTCTAAAATCTAACCATAAGAGATATGTTCCCTCTGGTTTAACCAACTTTATTCTTTTTAAATTACTCTTTAAAAAGTTATCTACAAACTCAATATTTTCTCTTAAGTATAACTTTAATTCATCTAACCAAGTATAACCTTTTTCATAAGCTGACATACAAGCTACAAGTCCCATAACATTAACTAAACTATATCCCGTATTCCAAACTTCATTTTGGAAATTTTTTCTTAATTCTTCATTGGGAATAAATATATTAGAGATTTGTAAACCAGCTAAATTAAACGTCTTCGTTGGTGCTGTACATAAAATAAGATGATCCGCATATTCTTCATATTTTAAAATATTCGTATGCTCATATTCCCATACAAAATCACTATGAATTTCATCTGATACAATATAGACATCATGTCTTTTACATATATCAACTATTCTATCTAATTCACATCTTTTCCATACTCTTCCCACTGGATTATGCGGAGAACATAATAGATAAAGTTTAACATTATAATCCACTATCTTTTTTTCTAAATCTTCAAAATCTATCTCATAATGATTATCAACTAATACTAAATCACTACTTATAACTTTCCTTTTGTTATCCCTTATTACTTCAGTGAAAGGATAATATACAGGATTATTTATTAAGACACAATCATCAACTTTTGTTAGCACCTTAACAGCTGTTGCTAAGGCAAATACCACACCAGGTGTTATAACTAACCATTCTGGTTTTAAATCTATTTTGAAATTCTTCTTAAACCAATCACTAACTACATTAAAATACTCTAAATCATTTTTAGTATATCCTAGTATTCCATGATCTAATCTTTTCTTCATATCATCAATTACTTCATCAGGACATCTAAAATCCATATCGGCAACCCACATTGGTAAAACATCATCTGGTTTATTTTTATCTTTTTTAAAATCATATTTTAAACTCTTAGTATTATATCTATTTACATCATCATCTTTAAACATAATCCACCTCTATTTAATCTTATTATATAACACTCAAATCCATTTTTCTATTTATTCTATTCTAGCGAACAAATATATGGTATAATTATCTAAAGGAAGTGTAAATAATGAATATTGATTTAATAAAACAAGATAATAACTTTTATTCTTACCAAACAGATGAATTTTCTTCTATTTTCATTAAGCATATTTTTAATATTGAATATAGCAAAAGAAATTATTGCCTAGCTAAGATTCTATGCTCTTATATGATGCGTACTAATGAAGTATATAAAACCGAAAAAGAAATACAAGATAAATCCAAAAGTCTTTATCGTACGATGTTTTTCGCCCATACCGAAATCAAGGGAACTAAATTATTCATATACTTATCTCTTAAAATGATTGACCAAAAAGTCATTGACGAAGATTTCTTTGACGAAGCAATCACCTTTTTTAAAGATATGATTACTAAACCTAATTTTTCTAAAGGTAAATTAGATAAATCCGTTGTCGATGAAATAAAAAAAGATATCATTAACAATGTCCAAAGAATCGAAAAGAATCCCGATAAATACCAATCTATTTTATTCTATCGCAACATGTTACCCGAAAGTGATTTTAATTATAAAAATCCAAGTTTTGAGGAATTGCAAGATATGTTAGATAATATAAATGATAAAGAT
>CAMWQX010000043.1 GCA_947176475.1 uncultured Bacillota bacterium | reverse complement strand
AAATTTTCAATTAAAAAAAATATTATATTAGAACAACTAACAAATGTTAGTAAGGCAATTTCTCCTAGAAATATTATTCCTATATTAAACGGAATTAAATTTGAATTAAATAGTAATGGATTATATTTAACAGCTAGTGATTCTGATTTGACTATTAAATCATTTATTGCAAGTGAAAGAATAGAATCTATTGAAAATGAAGGTACGATAATTATTCAAAGTAAGTATATATTAGATATTATTAAGAAAATGCCTAGTGATGTTATTAACTTTGAAGTTGTCGACAATTTAAAGATAGTTATTTATACTGATTCCAGTCAATATAACTTAAATTGTTTAAATAGCTTAGATTATCCACAAATAGATTTAGAAGATAATGAAACACATATTACTTTAAAAGCTGGAGATTTAAAGAAGATGATAAGACAAACAATATTTGCTATCTCTACTCAAGAATCAAGACCACTACTTACTGGTATAAATGTTAAAGTAAATGGTAATATATTGGAATGTGTTGCTACTGACTCTTATAGATTAGCGAAAAAGACAATAATGTTGGATGAACCTTATACGGAATCAGTTGATATAGTTATTCCAGGAAAAAATATTAATGAATTAGATAAAATTATTCAAGATGAAGATAAGGATGTGGAAATACACATATTTAATAATAAAATAATGTTTAAGTATATGGATATTTTATTCCAATCTAATTTATTAAATGGAAGTTATCCAAATACAACGAACTTTATCCCTAATGATTTTATTCATATTATCAATGCTAATTTGAATGAATACTATGCTTCTATCGATAGAGCAGCTCTTTTAACACAAAGTAAAGATAAAAATATCGTTAAGATGGATGCTAAAGATAATGAATTATGCATTAGTTCATATGCTTCAGAAATAGGTAAGGTTGAAGACCGTATTAAAGTTGATCGCAATATTAATGATGAGATATCGATATCTTTCAGTGCTAAATATATGATGGATGCTTTAAGAACTTTTGAAGATGAAGCAATAATTATATTTATGAATACAGATTCTAAGCCAATTGTATTAAAATCAGCTAATGATGAATCTCTAATTCAATTGATATTACCAATAAAAACATATTAAAAAGAGGATAAACCTCTTTTTTTTGTTGAAAAAATATAACTTTTTAACATGAATTACATAATTCGACAAAAATAAGTAATTATCTGTGTTAGGGTATACAACTAAAAAAAGGAGAAAATTTATGAATTGTTATGTAATTAATCGAAAAACAGTAGTAATAACACCTTTAAATGAAAGGCAATCAGTTGTATATGAGTTAGGCAAGCAGATGATTATAAATAAACCATCGTTATCACTTGTTTCAAGAAGTTGTTATGTATTTGGTAGTTCTTATAAAGGAAGAACGGAGGGAACGAAGGAATTGACGGGATATAGATATAAGTTACCTTTAGTAATTCAGGAATCAGATGATGTTATAATATTTCCAACAAAATCACCTAATTCTACAAGTAATGAATGGGTGGCTTTAAATCATGTAGAAGGTTTTTATCCAAATGAGGCAAAAGACACTACTTTTGTAGAGTTTGATAATGGCTTATTATTAGAATTATCAGTATCTTATGAAGTATTTAAAAATCAATTCTTGAAAGCTAGTTATTTAGCTACGAAAATTAAAAAAAATAAGTGAGAAAATAGTATTATTTTCTTTTTTTACCCTTTAATTTATGATATAATTAAAATGTGTATAGGTGTACACGAAAATCAAAAAATCACTTAAAATGGAAATTAAGGGGGTTAAAATGAAAATATTAAATTTAAAATTGCTTAATTTTCGCAATTATGAAAAATTAGATATTGATTTTAATCCTTCAAAAAATATTATTATTGGTCAGAATGGAATGGGAAAGACAAATATCGTTGAAGCGATTTATTGTTTAGCTTTAACTAAGTCCTTTCGCGGTTCTAGGGAAGATGTAGTAATAAGAAAAAATTGTGATTTAACGAGAATTGAAGGAAAAGTAGAGGATAGGTATACTAATAATTATAAAGTAATTATTAAAAGTAATGAGAAAAGGGTCAAAATTAATAATAATAATGTTGATCGTTTAACGGATTACTTATCGAATATTAATATTGTTCTATTTACTTCAGAAGATCTTAAATTGATTAAAGATACACCAAATACCAGAAGAAAGTTAATAAATATTGAATTATCACAATTTAGTAATGATTATCTTAAGGTATTGACTTATTATAATAAAGTTTTGAAGCAGAGAAATGCTTTTTTAAAAACTTTATATGTTAATGGAAATGCTCCTTTAGATTATTTGAATATTTTAACTGATCAGTTAATTGAGTTAGGTTTAAAAATTCATAATTATAGAAGAGATTTTATTAATGATTTGAATAAGTATATTGAAGATAATTATTTTAAAATTACTAAACATCAAGGATTAAAATTGGTTTATAAATCGGATTTTAATGATAAATCTAAAGAAGATTTGCAAGCGATTTATAAAAAAGAGAAAGAAAGAGATGTAATATTAGGTAAAACTAATGTGGGGATTCATCGTGATGATTATGAATTTATCTTAGATGATAATAATTTAAGAGATTATGGATCTGAAGGTGAACAAAAAAATGCAATTATTTCTTTGAAAATGGGAGAAATTGATATTTTTAGAGAAAAAAAGGAAGTTACTCCTATATTAATCTTAGATGATTTATTTAGTGAACTAGATGAAGAAAAGATAGGAAATATATTAACTTTTATTAATGACGATATTCAAACTTTTATTACAACTACTGAGTTAAATAAAGTAGGGGAATTATTAAAAGATAATAGTAAGATATTTGAAGTTAATAGTGGTATTGTTACGGAAAGGGATGACTGATATGACAGAAGAAAATGCACATTATGATGCCTCCGATATTCAAGTTCTTGAAGGATTAGAAGCAGTTAGAAAAAGACCTGGTATGTATATTGGTACGACTGATGTTAAGGGTTTGCACCATTTGGTTTGGGAGATTGTCGATAATGCAATAGATGAAGCTTTAGCAGGATATTGTAAGAATATCGAAGTAGTAATTAATAAAGATAATTCTATTACAGTTAAGGATGATGGTCGTGGAATTCCAGTAGAAATTCACCCTAAAACAAAGATTTCAACAGTAGAAACAGTTTATACTGTATTGCATGCTGGTGGAAAATTTGGTGGAGGCGGATATAAAGTATCTGGTGGTCTTCACGGAGTAGGTGCAAGTGTTGTTAATGCACTTAGTAAATGGTTAGAAGTTAGAGTTTATAAAGATTCTAAAATCAATTATATTAGATTTGAAAATGGAGGACATACTGTTGAACCTTTAAGTGTGATAGGGGATTGTGAACCAAATCGTACGGGAACTGTAGTAAGTTTTAAACCAGATGCTGATATATTTGATACAGATATTTATGATTTTGAGACTTTAAAGACAAGAATTAGAGAGTTAGCTTTCTTAAATCAAGGATTATCTTTAACTATTAGAGATGATCGTAATGATGAAGATACAACGGGTGAAACTTTCCTTTATGAAGGTGGTATTCGTGAATATGTTAAATATATCAATCAGGGAAAGACACCAATTCATGAAAATATTATCTATTTTGATGGTGAAGAAGATAGTGTAATGTTTGAAGTAGCTATGCAATATAATACTGGCTATAATGACAACATTTATTCATTCGTCAATAATATTAACACACATGATGGTGGAACGCATGAAGATGGTGTAAAAAGAGCTTTAACAAGAGTTATCAACAGTTATGCACGCAAGAATGGTATGTTAAAGGAAAAGGATGATTCTTTAACAGGTGATGACGTTAAAGAAGGTTTAACGATGATTATCTCTTGTAAACACCCAAATCCACAATTTGAAGGACAAACTAAGGGTAGATTAGGAAACTCAGAGGTTAGAAAGTTAGCTGATGATGTTTTCTCTTCAGGATTTGAAAGATTCTTAATGGAGAATCCAGATGAAGCAAGAGTGATTATTAATAAAGCAATGCTTGCTTGTCGTGCGCGTAATGCTGCTAAGAAAGCTCGCGAAATTACAAGAAAAAGTGATTTAGCAACGACAAATTTCTTTGGAAAGTTAGCAGATTGTAAGAGCAAAGATCCTAGTGTATCAGAAATATTTATAGTCGAGGGAGATAGTGCAGGTGGAAGCGCTAAACTTGGAAGAGATTCCATGACACAAGCTATCTTACCTTTAAGAGGAAAAATATTAAATGTTGAGAAAGCAAGACTTGATCGTGCTTTAGGTAATGAAGAAATTAGAACAATTATTACGGCTTTTGGTACGGGAATTGGTGAGGAATTTGATTTATCTAAGTTAAGATATGACAAAATTATAATCATGACCGATGCCGACGTCGATGGTGCGCATATTCGTGTATTATTACTTACTTTGTTCTATCGTTTCTTTAAACCTATAGTTCAAGCAGGACATGTTTATGCAGCTCAACCGCCATTATTTAGAATTTCTCATGGTAAAACAAGAAAATATGTATTAACAGAACCAGAAAAAGATGCATATTTAAATAATTTGCCAGAAAATGTACGTTCTCGTGCGGAAATCGTTCGTATGAAAGGTCTTGGCGAGATGGATGCAGATGAGTTAAATGATACAACAATGGATATTGAAAAGAGAGTTTTGAAAAAAATTACAGTTGATGACTGCGTTGCAGCAGATGCAATTTTTGAGAAACTAATGGGTGATGAGGTTGGACCAAGAAGAGAATTTATTGAAGTTAATGCCGGATATGCCCAAAATATTGATGTTTAGGAGGTACTTTTATGACAGAAGAAGAATTAAATCAAGAACAAGAAAATAATCTTGAAGAAGTAGAAGAATTAGATGAAGAAACCTCAGAAGAAACAGGCGATAGTGGTGAATTTGGTGGAACTTTCCACGAGAGAGATAGTTTAACAGAAAATAACATTGTTAGTGAAATAAGTGATTCATTCCTTGATTATTCAATGAGTGTTATCACAGCACGTGCTTTACCGGATTTAAGAGATGGTTTAAAACCGGTTAATCGCCGTATTTTATGGACGATGTTTGAATCAGGTCTTACTCCTGATAAACCTCATCGTAAGTCTGCTACGACTGTAGGAGCAGTTATGGGTACTTACCATCCTCATGGAGATTCGTCTATTTATGAAGCTATGGTTCGTATGGCTCAAGATTTTAGTCAAAGATATACCTTGGTAGATGGTCATGGTAACTTTGGTAATATTGAAGGTGATGGAGCCGCAGCAATGCGTTATACCGAATCCCGTTTAGCAAAGCTTTCATTAGAAATGCTTAGAGATATTCGAAAAGATACTGTTGATATGGATGATAACTTTGATGTTACAAAGAAGGAACCTCATGTTCTTCCATCACGTTATCCAAATATCTTAGTTAATGGAACAATGGGTATAGCAGTTGGTATGGCAACTAATATTCCTCCTCATAACTTGGGAGAAGTTATTGATGGATGTGTAGCATATATTGACAATCCAGAGGTTACAACTGAAGATTTGATGAAATTTATTAAAGGTCCAGATTTCCCTACAGGAGGTATAATCCTTGGAAATAAAGGAATTAAACAAGCTTATGAGACTGGTAGAGGAAGTATTACAATCAGAAGTCGTGCGGAAATTGAAGAACATGGTTCTCATAGTAATATCATAATAACAGAAGTTCCTTATGGTACAAATACATATGAATTAAAGAACAAAGTTGCAGAATTAGTACATAATAAGATAATTGATGGTATTTCCGATTATCATACGGACTTGAAGAATGGTATTAAGATTACTATTTCTTTGAAGAAGGATGCTAATCCTCAAGTTGTTTTAAATAATCTATATAAACATACTAATTTCCAAATTAGTTATGGTATTATTTTCTTAATGCTAGATAATGGTATTCCTAGAACCTTAGGCTTAAAGGATATTATATCTAAGTATATAGATCATCAAAAAGAGGTTATAATTAGAAGAACTAAGTATGATTTAGCACAAGATGAAGATAGAGTTCATATTCTACAAGGATTGCAAATTGCCTTAGATCATATTGATGAAGTAGTTGCAATTATTCGTGGTGCTGATGACGATGATGATGCTAGAAGCAAGTTGATGAGTAGATTTGGATTATCAGAAATTCAGGCTAATAGTATCCTAGAAATGCGTTTAAGAAGATTAACTGGCTTAGAACGTGAAAAGATTGATAATGAATTGAATGAATTAATGAAAGAAATTGAAGAGTTGAAGTCAATTTTAGCCTCAAATGAAAAAGTTTTGAACATTATCAAAGAAGAAATGCTCGAAATTAAGCGTAAGTATGGTGATGAACGTAGAACTTCGATAGATATGACAGCAATTGATTATATCGAAGATGAATCATTGATTCCTGTTGAAGATATAATAGTTTCTTTAACTGATAAGGGATATATTAAGAGATTGAACTCTGATACTTATAGATCTCAACATCGCGGTGGTGTTGGTGTAAAAGGAATGTCAATTAATGAAGAAGATTATGTTAAATACTTGATTAATTGCAAAACTCATGATGATGTATTATTCTTTACTACTAAAGGAAAAGTATATCGCGTGAGGGGATATGAGATTCCTCTTTATAGTAGACAATCTAAGGGATTACCAATTATTAACTTGATTCCAATTGAGAAAGAAGAAAAGATTAGTTCGGTTATTAAGATTACTCCAAGTAATGAAGATACGGAAATTGAAGGTAAATATATTACTTTTGCTACAAAGAGTGGTCTTGTTAAGAAGACTCCTATTGAGGAATTTATTAACATTAGAAATTCTGGTAAGATTGCGATTGGCTTAAAAGATGATGATGAGTTGATAGATGTTAAGTTATCAACAGGAAATTCGATAGTTATTTTGGGATCTTCATCTGGTCGAATGGTAGTCTTTAATGAAGATGAGATTAGACCAATGGGTAGAACAGCTTCTGGTGTTAAGGGTATTACTCTTGATGGTGCAGAATGTATTGGAATGGAAGTTGGAAACTTAGAAGATAACTTGCTTGTCGTTACTAAAAATGGTTATGGTAAGAAGACACTTATTAGTGAATATCGTATGACTAAACGTGGAAGTAAGGGCGTAAAAGCTTTAAATATTACTGACAAGAATGGTGATATGATTTCTCATAAAATTGTAACTGCAGATCATGATCTACTTATTATTACAGATAGTGGAATGTTGATTAGGCTACCAATTGAACAAATTTCTCAATTAGGTCGTGTCACTCAAGGAGTTAAATTGATTAATTTAAAGGACAACCAATTTGTTTCAACGGTAAGTATAGTAGAAAAACAATCAGATGAAGAAAATGATGAAGCAGTTGAAGATGAACAATCAGCTGAAGTTATTAACAACGAAAATAATGTAAAAGAAGTTATCAACAATGAAATTCAAACCGAAAGTATTTCTAATGAATAAAATGAAAAAAGAGAACGATTAGTTCTCTTTTTTATTAGGTTTATAACAAAAATGTCTGATTATTTATACCATCAGACAT
>CAMWQX010000042.1 GCA_947176475.1 uncultured Bacillota bacterium | reverse complement strand
ATATTTTCGATATATTATATGAAATCATCAAAGATTCTAGATCTTTACAAATTCAATTTCATGATGATTTTACTTATATTCATAATTCAATACGTAATCTTCTTCACGCTAAACCTAAAGAAGAAAGCGATGAAATAACAAACAATTATGAATTACTTAGAAATATTATCAACAAAATGGAAAACACCATGCTAAGACTTGATTATGGAAATCCTGTTGAATATGACCCTAATAAAGAGGAATTTATTTCTTACATCATATTCAAATTAAAATACATTAATATATTTAATGAAGCTTGTGAAAAATTTCCCCATATTATCAATTCTCTAGATAAAGACAACGTCCCTCTTGTTGAAAAAGTTTTAGATGCTTATCTTAATTCCTTAGAGGCCTATCTTTCTAAAGAAAATCTTGGACCTATTGACGATTTAATCTATTTTGATAAAGTATTAAAAACCATTCTTAGTAGCAAAAAAGTAAAAATAGACGACTTTAGTAAGAGACTTATGTTAGATAAAGTAAAGGATTTCTGTCAAAATCACACTTATACAGGTATTATCCACAAAGAAAAATTATCTTTCTTCATTAATGATATTTTAAATACCATAAGTGGTGATGAAGCCGAAATAACATATGAGTACCTAAGTTATAAATATGAAATCCACAATCAATTTAAAGAATCACACAAATTAGAAGCTAGAAGAATTCATAAACAAAATGAACGTATTGGAAGAACTACTACTAGAAGGAAGATTTATACCTTTGATGGCGAAGGTGCCAAAGAATTAGATGATGGGGTATCTCTAACATTCAAAGATGGTATCTATCATTTTGGTGTCCACATTGCCGATCCAGGTTCATATATTCCCCAATCTTCTATCCTCTTTGATGAAGCCTCTAGAAGAACTACTTCATTATATATGGAAGATTACTGTATTCCCATGTATCCATTCAACCTAGCAAGCGATACGATGAGTTTAAATGAAGGAAAAAACACCTACTGTATGAGTTTTTACTTTGATATAGATGCTCACTCTGGTGAATTAATTAATATGGATATAAAAAATGAGATTTGCAAAATAACAAGAAATTGTACCTATAAATACTTTGATGATTGTCTAGATCACGGTACAGAAGATCAAGAATTCTTTGAATTATTAGTTAACTTTTCTGACCTTTCAGATATTCTAAAAAAAGTTTATAATGAAGAAGCTATGTATAAAATCTTCCATCCTAAGAAAGAAGTTACAACAGCTACTTCTGCTGTTGAAAGTGCCATGATATACACTAATTATCAAGTTGCTAAGCTCTTCAGTGAACGTGGATTACCATTTATTTATCGCTGTCATAATATGAATCAAAACGATATTGATAAATTAGCTAATCTCCAAAATCGTCTAAGAGAAAAAGAGCAAACATATGATATTGTTCACAATATTGAATATCTAAAAAATCTTTATCCAAGAGCCAAATACAGTCGTATAAATACTGGACACTACGGATTAAGTACAGATTATTATTCCCATGTTACAAGTCCACTTAGAAGACTTGCCGACAATGTTGCTATGATGTGTATTAAAAAATTCCTCTTAAATCCATATTCCAAAGAAGATATAATAATTATGAAGGACTACATTGACGAAACAGCCGAGACCATCAATAATAAAAGAGCTAGTGTTGAAGATTATGAAATTCAATACTTGCGATTACTTTATGATAATAAAAATAAAAAGGCTGGTTAATCAGCCTTTTTTAATAAGTCAATAAGTTTCTTGGCAGCAAATGAAGGGATGGTATCCTTCTTTGTTATAAGTCCAATAAACCTTGGAGGTATTGGAGGATTGGTATTTATCTTAATTAAATCACCATTCTCTAAATCTTCCTTTACAAACTCCTCAACCACATAACCTATTCCATATCCAATCTTCGTCATATCTTCAACAAGGCCATAACTTGCTAAGACCATTTCGGAATTTAGATATACGTTATTTTTTGCCATAACATTATCTAAATAATCACGAGTATTATTTCCCCTTGGTTGTAATATTAATGAGTAATTATTTAGATCATGTACATCAATATCATAACTATCAATATTATAATCTCGACTAACAGCAAATATATCTTGTATATCGACTAGTTTTTCAATGATGATATCATTTTGCGGTTTCATTGGCATATTGGCAATAATCATATCAATTAAACCATCTCTTAACTTAGGTACTAATTCTGATGCCATATTGGTTACAATCTCAATCTTAATATTGGGATACCTCTTGCGAAATACTTCGAGATATGGCAGTAAATAACATTTTACTAAAGTACGCGAGATTCCAATCTTAATGGTACCAACATCCAAATTGACCATATCGCTAAATTTATGTTCAGCATTTCGAATATATTCCACTGCTGTCTTAATATAATTGTGAAGTTGTCTTCCCTCTTCTGTTAATATTACGCCTCTTTTAGTTCGAACAAATAAAGCTCCACCCAATTGCTCTTCAAGTGATTTGATCGACTTTGAAACTGCCGGTTGAGAAATATGTAATCGTTCACTAGCTGCTGTAATATTTCCCGTATTAGCAACTTCATTAAATACTCGATAAAGTTCAAAATCAATATTCATGTGATAACCTCCAGTTATAAATAATATTACTTATATATATTTTAATTATATAACAATTCATGCCATAATCAAAGTAGGAAGTGATGAAATGAAAAATTTAACAATTAATACACCTTTTGATAATGCCGATTTGACATCAAAGAAAGCTCGCTTGATAAGTGTCGTTGATGACAAAATTCTTGTCTGTAACTACTCTGGATTCTATATGCTACCTGGAGGTAAACTTGATGGAGATGAAACCTTCGAGGAAGCCATTATAAGAGAAATCCAAGAAGAAACATCAGAAGTTTTAACACCAAGTGATATTTTACCCTACTTAAATGTCGATAATTACCAAGAAAACTATCTATCGCGAAAATACCCTAATCCTATAAATAAAGAAACTAAGACCACGTATTTTATAACTGATAAGAAAATTGATGTCGAAGAAGCCTACTTGTCTCCTTTAGAAAAGGCAGGAAACATGCGTACATCATATATGGATATCAATACTCTAAAATCCTTGCTTAAAGTGGAAATGCGCCCAAAGCACCAAGTATTTGCTCAAGAATTACTCGAGGTAATTGAACAATATGAACGTGATTACAAACTAATTGATCTTCACACTCATACTATCTATTCTGATGGCGAATATACACCAGATGAAGTCATCAATCAAGCAAGAGAGCAAAATATTGGTATTATTGCTATAACTGATCATGACAATGTAAACGGTTTAAAAACCATTGACTATGCTAAATATGATGATATTCGTGTACTTCCCGGTGTTGAATTAACTGCTAAAGTAGATAAAGGAAGAATGCACATTCTTGGATACTTAATTGATTTTTATAATAAAGAACTAAATGCCTTCCTAAGAACCGTAAAAGAAAATAATATTAATAACCTTAAAAATATTGTTGAATACTTAAAGTTTTTAAACATTACCTTTAAACCAGAGGAATTAGAAGCTATCTACACCCGTCCAGGTAACATTGGAAGACCTGATCTTGCTAAACTCCTTATAAAATATGGATATGTTGAAACAGTTCAAGAAGCCTTTGATAAATACTTAATCGAAGCTTTCAATAAATCACGATGCAAAAATAAGGGATACCCATTTGATGTCATACTTAGCATGATTAAAAATTCTAATGGTATATCTATACTGGCTCATCCAACATCTTTGGAGCTTAATCATGAAGAATTAGAAGAATTACTGCGTGACATGATAAAATGTGGACTTATGGGATTAGAAACATATCATCCAAATGTTCCTGATACCGAAAGAGAATTCCTTATGGATATGGTGAAAAAATATAATCTACTTTACTCCGTTGGATCCGATTTTCATGGTGAACACGTCAAAGAAGATATTTGCCTAGGAATTGGAAGAGGAGATATTCATAAAAGAGATGCATCTTTACTTCAATACATAAATAAAACAAGATAAATTCTCATTTGACTTATTATTTCAAAAGAATTATAATACAACCCATCAAATGAGGGGGATATTATGAAAATCAATTATGAAAAAATCAAAGGGAAAGCTATTCTTCCATTAGACGAATATAATTTACATATAATATTATTAACTTTCGTATTTGAAAGAAAACTACCAATAACAGAAGAACAAATCTATAGTGATGATTTAACTGCCTATAATGTTTGGTGTAAATTTCTTGATAAAGTTAGAAGACGTCAACATGAATTAGGTAAGAATTTCGCTATTGCGCTTGATCCAAGTATTTCTGAAGGATGTGTATATGGCGACATTGAAGATTTAAAAGGTTTAGGATATGAAGCAATATCAGTAACTGAAGCATTAGACGAACTGCCAAATATGTGCAAAATATTAGGAGTAACACCTAATGAAACACTTGAGGAAAAAGGTATATTACCACAAAATCCATTTAGTCCACATCGTGTAACATTAGATGGTATAATTCGTGCCAATAATGATGGATGTCCAGCTGCCGAAGAAGTTATCGATATATTAACAAATATTGGATTTATTTCCGATGGACACAACGCCTTAAATGCCGGATACATTGAAGGTGAACATGATGACAAAACTGTTTCAGATGAGGAGAAAGCTTCAGTAGGACGTAATGGTTTATATGAGTTATTTGGATTATCTAAAGGAGACTTCTTCACTATCAAAGGAAAAACCTACGAAGGATTCTCAAGTGATGATAATCTAAAAGAGTTACTAGAAGCTTGTGAAGAAAATACTGGATTAATCTATGATTTAATCAATCATCCAGAAAAAATTCAAAAAGCCGAAGTTGCCAATATCACAACTGTGAAAAAAGTTCCAGAAAGAATACAAATGCACTAAAATACTTAGTGCATTTGTATTTTGCATAAACTTATAACTAAATCATAAAATTTAATATAAATGCATTTACACTGATTGACAAAGGTATTATATTAGTGTAGAATTATAAATGCGTGAGACCAATGGGGCTTTAGCCAAGTGGTAAGGCAAGGGACTGCAACTCCCTGAGCACCGGTTCAAATCCGGTAGGCCCCTCCAATTAAAATATTTGTACATACTATATGTACTTTAAAAGACCGTTGCAGTAAGCAATGGTTTTTTTATGCTTTAATATGCTATAATCATAACTAGGTGATATTATGAACGAAACAACTACACGTTATTGTACAACTTTTATTCTTCTAGATCGTCCTGGTCATGATTTCAACATAGCTGCATGGAATAAAGATGACTATGAAGACATAATTGAAGAATATGATAAACACTATGGGTTTCACCTTATCAGTCAAGATAAAGAATTACACATTCGTGTTGAATATACCAATATCATCTGGGATTATAAAATCTTCTACGCCTCATGCAAGAAGCACTATAAAGCCTTAGAAAAAGATGATGAACGTTGGTCACAAATAGAAAAAACTATTCACGATGATCTAAAAAGAATGGGACTAAAAGAATTACTTGATCCTGTCATGATTTATCTAAAAAATAAAGAATTCTATGAATATCATGAAAAAACGGATATGCAATTTAAAAAATATTGTATCAAAGAAGAAGATTCAAATGATTCTGTAGAACTAATTGAAATTGTCGATGAAGAGGGAAACTCCACTGGAAGAATTCTACCAAGAGAAGAAATCCACAATCGCAATTTATTACATAACGAAGTAGCATGCTTTGTTATCAATGATAATAAAGAAATCCTTCTCGAAAAAAGAAGTCCTAACAAAAGATATAGTCCAAATAAATATGGCTTAACTGCTGGACACGTCATATTTGGTGAATCATTAAAAGCCGCTCTTGTTCGTGAAATAGAAGAAGAAATTGGTATCAAAGTAAATGAAGAAGATTTAACACCAATTGGCAACAAAGAATATACTCGTGAAGAAACTAATTCTCATATCACCTACTTTTACTATATAAAACTCAATTTAAAAGAATCGGATTTTACCATTCAAGAAGAAGAACTAACTGAAGTAAAATGGTTTAAAATAGATGATATCAAAAAATTAGTTGCATCAAGCGATAATCCAACGGTCATCAAACCAGAAAGATTATACTTGCTTGACTTATTACAAGACATATAAAAATCATTGTATTAATTTACAATGATTTTTTTAATTCTACATTAAACTTCTCATTTCTAAAATCAAAATGCAAAGTTATACTATTAGCATTCAATATTTTTCTATCTATTTCAATAAATACTTTTCCATCAACATCACTCATTGAAACTATAGAAGCTGGTTCATTATACTCTTTATTACCAATTTTATATATAACAGATGCATAATTAGCAAATACTTTATTATATGTATTAAATGTCTTCGTAAAATTCGCATCATCATACATCATACCATTAAAATCAACAACTAACATTGTACTTTTTATACTACTTGCTGGTTTAATTACTCTTGATATATTCTTACAAGTTAAGTCTTCCTTACAAATAGCATACCTATTGGTATATGAATCTCTCAATTGATATCCATTAATAGTTAAAGCAAACTTATTTTTTCCTACTGTATCGATATTTATCGTTTCATTAACATTATTATCCTTAATCGTATCCTCACTATCAATTTTTACTGTATTAATAGCAAAATTACGATATCTTGCTATTACCTTATCCATACCGGAATCTAATTTATATTGAACTCTCAATGTAAAATTTCTCGTTTTAACTGATTCAGGTATTTCAAATGCCAAAGTTACATTTATATCTTCATAAGATTTAATAAGCTGATCTTCTTTATATGGCACACCTAAATCATAAAACTTCCCATTCTTTGATAAAATTGGACGATAAATAAGCTGATTATCCGCCAAACTAATAACGCTAAAATCTAACTTCTTATCATTATCTGTTGAATTATGCATCTTCATATCTACGACAACATACTTATAGCCTTCTCTTACTTTATTACCTTTAAAATCATTCTCTGTCATATAAGATTTATTGACAATATAACTAACTCCATTAACCGAAGTAACTTCTTCTTCTGATAACTTCTTTAAGTATTGGTTATAATAATATATACCAAATCCCGAAAATATGGTTATAATTCCCAATCCAACACAGATGAATGCAAATTTATTCTCTAAGATATAATACTTTGTTTCTCTCAAAGCTCTTCTTAATGCTCTTAAATACTTATAATTATTCTGACCTATTAATACCTCAAATTCCTCTGAATCTTGAGAAGCAATCTGTAATTCAGCTATATCTTTACTAAAATTAAATTGCTTTATATTAAATCCTATACCTCTAATAAAACACAAGCATATACCAAAATAACCTGGTAAAATCATTAAATTAGCTATATCTTTAGTTAAAATTATCGTATCTAAATTTACTACCTCATCTTGAATCGTCTTTAATACGCTAAAAAGATATGAATACCCCACTAATAATAAAATAAAATAGATAACTAAAAACAAATATAACTTAATTGGTTTCTTCTTCTCTTTTAACAGCCATAATACCACACTAGCCATTGCTAAAGCCCCAAAGACGAAATAATATACTAAGT
>CAMWQX010000041.1 GCA_947176475.1 uncultured Bacillota bacterium | reverse complement strand
TTAGATTATGATAAATATGATTTTAGTAAAATACCTTTTTTAGATGCTTTAGAACATGGAGTATCGGAAGATGGCGAAAATATTACAAAAGCAGGTATTTTAAGAAAAGAATATTTTGATGATAAAAAAAGTTTTGATGATGTTTATAAAGAGTTGAGGAAGGTGCAGTAGTTATGCCAGAAATTGCAGAAGTAAGAACAGTTGCAAAAACTTTAAATGAGAGAATTGTGGGAAAGAAAATAATTGGAGTAACAATTAATTATAGTAAAATAATTGATGGTGATGCTAAATATTTTGAAGAAATAGTAAAAGATAAACATATTTTAAGTGTGGATAATTATGGTAAGTGGTTATTTTTCTCCTTAGGAGAATATACGATAATGTCCCATTTAAGAATGGAAGGAAAATACTTTATTAAAGAGATAACAGAAGATGTGGAAAAGCATGAACACATTATCTTTCATTTAGAAGATGGAACGGATTTAAGATATCATGATACACGTAAATTTGGACGTATGAGGGTTGTAAAAACGGATGAAATATATAAGACTCCAGAAATATCCAAATTGGGTATTGAACCAGATAATAAAGCATTAACAGGAGAATATTTATATAATATGGTTCATAATTCTAATTTACCAATAAAGGCTCTTTTATTAGATCAATCAATTATAAATGGACTTGGAAATATTTATGCTAATGAAGTTTTATTTGCCGCAGGAGTTCATCCAGAGACGTTGGGAAATAAGATAACTTTAAATGATGCAAAAAAAATGGTAGAAGGTGCTAAAGTAATTATTGCTAAAGCAACTGAAATGGGTGGAACGACAATAAGAAGTTATACATCTTCATTAGGGGTATATGGAAGTTATCAAAGTGAATTAATGGTTCAATCGCGAGATAAGGAAAAATGTAAGGTTTGTGGAAGTGATATCCAAAAGATTCGCGTAGGCGGAAGAGGAACGTATTTTTGCCCAAAATGTCAAAAGAGAAAATAAGAAATTTATACTATTAAGACCAATATGGTCTTTTTTTCTTATAATTTAATGTATTTTTTTTAGAAACATGATATAATTATTTATGATAAGGAGAGTTCGTAATGAGTGATCAATTAATTATGATGTTAACCATATTCTATGCTGTTGTTACTTTGATCGTTGTTGTTGTAGCAATTGTTTTCACATTGAAGAATATGAAAAAACAATATACGAATACTCTTACTAATTTGGAGAGAAATAAAAACTTAATAATAAGTGGTTCTATTTTATCAGAGTTAAATAAGGTAGAATCTTTAATTAATAATAAAGATTTAGAGGATAAATATAATTATTGGAAAAAGTTATTTAAAGAATTAAAAGATAAAGATGTTCCTAAGATAACAGATGAATTAATAGAAGCAGATAATATGTTTAGTTATCGTCATGTGAAAGATGCTAATGCGCATTTAGCCAAAATTGAATTTGAAATTTATATGGTTAAAAGTAGAAGCCAAAAATTGTTAGAGAACATTAAAGAGATTACCTTATCAGAACAAAAAAATCGCGAAATAGTAACAAAATTAAAGACGGATTATCGAACTATTTTCTTACAATATAATAACAATAATAAAGAGGATTATTCGCTTATTCAAGTTCCTTTAGAATTGCAATTTGAAAATGTCGATAAATTATTTTCGGCTTTTGAAATGGCAATGGAAAATAATGTATATTCAGAAGTTGGTAAAATTGTTAAAGCATTAGATGATACAATTGGCAATTTAAAAGTGGTTATTGAAGAAGCGCCATCAATTATTATGATGGGAAAAAGTTTAATTCCTAATCGTATTAAAGAAGTATCTAAGATAAATGCCAAGATGAAAGAGGAAGGGTATAACCTTGATTATTTGAAGATTGAACATAATATAAGTTCATCGGAGAAAAAAGTGGCAGATATATTTGATCGTTTAAATGTATTAAATTTAGAAGATTCGATATTTGAACTTAAGACAATAATGGATTATTTTGACCAATTATATGCTGATTTTGATAAAGAGAAGATTGCTAAAAAATTATTTGATGATTATTATCGAAGTGTTATTATTAAATGTAAGAAGTTAAAGAAGATTATAAGTAATATTTCTAATAAGATAGAAGATATTAAGTATAGTTATGATTTAACTGATGATGATGTGAAAATTATTAGTGAATTAAATCAAGAAATTAATATTTGTCAAGGGATGTATGATGAAGTAATCGTTAAGTATCGTGGAAAAGAAACAGCGTATTCGCGTTTAAGTAAGGAAATGGAAATAATAAATGCGCGTTTAGTTAAGGCCGAGGAAAAACTTGATTATACGCTTAGAAGTTTAGGATCATTAAAAGAAGATGAGATAAGAGCACGTGAGCAATTAGATGAAATCAAATCAATTGTTAAACAAGCTAAACATCATATGGATACATTTAAGTTACCGATTGTTCCTAAGAATTATTATGTAGAATTGGAAGAAGCTAATGAGGCTGTTCATAATTTAATAATTGAGCTTGAAAAACAACCAATATCTATTAAGGTATTAAATACGCGTGTGGATACGGCTCGTGATTTAGTATTAAAGGTATATAATACATCTTTAGAGATTGTTAAGACAGCATCAATGGCGGAGAATGCGATTGTCTATGGAAATAGATATCGTACAATGAATAAGGCAATTGATTCGGGACTAGCTAAGGCCGAAAGAGACTTCTTTAAGGGAAACTTTAAAAGTAGTCTTGAATATGCTATAAACTCAATAAATGTCGTTGAACCAGGTATTCATAAACGTTTACTGGCAGCATATAAAGAAGAAAATAAACAAGAGGTGAGATAATGGTTTATTTAGATTATTCAGCAACAACTCCTGTTTTACCAGAAGTATTAGATAGTTATAATAAAGTAACAGAAGAATATTTTGGCAATCCAAATAGTTTACATAGTATGGGAATTAAATCTCATGAATTGTTAGAAAGTGCCAATAAGCAAGTAGCAGAGTTATTAAATATTAAAGAAAGTGAATTTGTCTATACAAGTGGAGCGACACAAGCAAATAATATGGCCATTATTGGAGCCTCTTTGACATATTGTCGATATGGAAAAAGAATAGTTATTTCGAAAATGGAACATCCAAGTATTTATGGAATTGCTAAGTATTTGGAAAAATTGGGATTTACTATTGATTATGTTAATGTAACTAATGAAGGTGTTATTGACTTTGAAGATTTAAAGAAAAAGGTAACTAAAGATACCATCTTAGTAAGTGTATGTGCTGTTAATTCAGAAACAGGAGCTAGACAACCTTTAAAAACGGTAAGACAAGTTATTAGAAAAAATAATGAAAATTGTATATTACATAGTGATATGACACAAGCTATTGGAAAAGTTAATATCAATATTAATGATGTTGATTTAGCAACAATGAGTGGACATAAGATATATGGACCAAAGGGAATCGGATTGCTTTACAAGAATAGAAATCTTGTATTAACACCGCTTTTATTTGGAGCTGAGGATGGAGATTTAAATCCTGGAACTCCGCCACTTCCTTTAATTGTTGCTTTTTCTAAATCTTTGAGACTTGCCTTAAAAGATTTAAATAAAAAAGAGGAAGTAGTAAGAAAGTATAATGAGACGATTATTTCCCATTTAAGTGAGTATCCAAAGATTAAGATTAATTCAAGTAAATATTGTATTCCGCATATTTTAAATATAAGTTTGATGGATATTAAGCCTGAGACGTTTATTCATGCTTTGGAGACTGATGAAGTTTATGTTTCTTCAAATACTGCTTGTTCTAAGGGGAAGAAAAGTGAATCAGTTATGAATATGTATAATGATAATAAGCGAGCTGAAACGACAATTCGCATAAGTTTATCTTATATGACACTTCCTTCAGAGATAAGTGATTTCTTAGCAAGTTTTGATAAACATTATAAAGAATTAAGTACTTTAAAATAGGGTATTTGACAAAAAGAAGTAATTTTGATAGTATTTAGATATATTTTAAATCAGTGATTTGGATTAGTAGATATTGATGAAGTTGATAGAGAGTAACTGGCTGGTGGAAAGTTATAATGAATTCATATTGAATGGACCAATGAGAGTTTTCTTGAAATAATAGTAGGGAAAATCGGAAATTTCTATTCCGTTAACATTAGAACGTATATGATGGTATATGATCTATTTTAGGTGGCTTAAGGAAACTTGTCCTATTGTAGGGTGAGTTTCTTTTTTATTTAGATAAGGGTGTGATTTTATGATGAGGTTAGATTTTCGATGGTGAAGCAAAAATAGTAAAAAATAATATAATAGATAAGAGGAGAATTTATGGAAAAGAATATATTAACAGGAGATAGACCAACAGGAAGACTACATATTGGACATTATGTTGGTTCTTTAAAAAGAAGAGTAGAAATACAAAATGAAGGAAATTATGATAATTTTTATATTGAAATAGCTGATGCTCAAGCTTTGACAGATAATTATGATAATCCTGGAAAAGTGCGTGAGAATGTTATAGAAGTGGCATTAGATTATTTAGCTTGTGGAATTGATCCAAGCAAGGTTACAATCTTTATTCAATCACAGATACCTAGTTTATGTGAATTAACATTTTATTATATGAATTTAGTTACTTTAGCACGTTTGGAGAGAAATCCGACGATTAAAGAGGAACTTAAAATGCGTGATTTTGAAAAAGCGATTCCAACAGGATTTTTAACTTATCCGATAAGTCAAGCAGCCGATATTACAGGTTTTGATGCGACTATTGTTCCAGCGGGAGATGATCAGTTACCAATGATTGAACAAACAAGAGATATAGTTAGATCATTTAATAATATATATGGAGAAACTTTATATGAGCCAGAAGCTGTTTTACCAGATAATGAGGCATGTTTTAGATTAGTTGGTACAGATGGCAAGGCTAAGATGAGTAAGTCTTTAAATAACTGTATTTATCTTGCTGATGAACCAGAGGTAATTCGAGAGAAAGTTATGGGAATGTATACAGATCCAAATCATTTAAGAGTGGAAGATCCTGGGCAAGTTGAAGGTAATACGGTATTTACTTATTTAGATGTATTTGCTAAACCAGAACATTTTGATGCATATTTACCAGAATATAAAAACTTAGATGAATTAAAGGAGCATTATAGACGTGGTGGTTTAGGCGATGTTAAAATTAAACGTTTCTTAAATGATATTTTACAAGAAACTTTAGAACCAATAAGAACAAGAAGAAAAGAACTTGCAAAAGATATAAAGGGTGTCTATAAAATATTAGAGGAAGGTACTAAAAAAGCCAATGAACATTGCTTACGTGTTACGGAAAGAGTAAAGAATGCTATGGGAATTAATTATTTTGATGATCCAAAGTTTTTAGAATCACAAATAGAAAAATTTAAAAAAGAGAATTAATCTCTTTTTTTTATTTATCTAATATGTTATGATTAGAATAGGTGAAGTATATGAAACAGAGTAAAAAAGGGGAAAAAACGACTTATATAATAACTGTTGTTATAGCAATTGTTTTATTATGTATGTTGCTTGTCTTTGTAAATGTTCAACATAAGAATAGTAATTCTAAGAATACGACAAGTAAAATTACAACGACTACAAAAAGAAGCATTAAAGATAAATTAACTATTGATGATAAGACAATAGATATTGAAGTTGAAGAATATAAGACACCTTGGGGTGTTACAGTAAATTATGAGCCATTATATTTTAGAGTTGGTGCTGATGATAGATTATTGAAATTTACATCAGTTATGGATAAAAATACGTATTTAGTTATTGAAAAAATGACGGAAGAAGAATATCGAAAAGCTTATGATTTAAAGAAAACAGAAAAAGATGGAGAATATACCTTAGCATCAAGAGTTATTCAAAATGGACAAGCATATTTAAGAGTTGTTAAATGTCATAAGACAGGTATTGAATATGATGATGTAGATATGCGTATGGAATATATTTTAAAACAATTAAGTTAAAGTGTAAAAATAACAATATCTATTGTTATTTTTTTTATTATTTTATATAATGTAATGGCAAGAGGTGATTATTTTGACTGATAAAGAATTAGCAGAATTAATATTCCCAAATATAACAAAAACAATTAAAGATTATGAAGAGGAATATAAAATACGTGATTTAAAGGAAGGGGAATTAGTTACAAGATTTGCTCCCAGTCCAACCGGATTTGTGCATATTGGTAATATGTTACAGGCTTTATTAGATTATTATTTGGCGAAAAATAGCCATGGAGTTTTTTTCTTACGTAATGAAGATACTGATACCAAAAGAGAAGTTGAGAATGCTGTTGATAAGATTATGGAAGTCTTAGAATATACAGGTTTTATGCCAGATGAATATCAATATAAAGAAAAAATCGTTGGTAATTATGGACCTTATATTCAAAGTAAGAGAATAGAAATTTATCATGCTTTTATTAAAGAGTTAATTGGTATGGGAAGAGCTTATCCTTGTTTTTGTTCTACTGAAGAACTTGATGTTATGCGTAAGAAACAAGAAGCTAAAAAAAGTATGCCAGGTTATTACGGAGCATGGGCTAAGTGTCGTGATTTAACTAATGAAGAAAGAGCTGAAAGAATTAAAAATGGGGAATCATTTGTAATTCGTTTCAAGAGTATGGGTAATCCCAATAGAAAGATTCAATATGACGATTTAGTAACAGGTATTATTGAATTTCCAGAAAATAATAATGATATGGTAATTATGAAATCAAATGATTTACTTCCAACTTACCATTTTGCACATGTTGTCGATGATCATTTACAACAAACAACACATGTTGTTCGTGGTCAAGAGTGGCTTCCAAGCGTTCCTTTACATATAGAAATGTTTGAAGCTTTTGGATTTAAACAACCAAAATATATTCACAATTCTCTCTTATTAAAACAAGATAATGGAGTTAGAAGAAAGATAAGTAAACGTAAAGATCCTGAGGCTTTAATGTCTTATTATATCGAAAAAGGTTATCCAAGTATTTCGGTAATTGAATCATTGATGACGATATTAAATTCGAATTATGAAGAGTGGAGAGATGCTAATCCAAATGCTTCTTTCCTAGAATTTCCATTTGATCCAAAGAAAATTGGTACAACAGGGGCTTTATATGATTTAGAGAAATTAGATAATATATCGAAGAATATTATTTCGAAGATGACTAAAGATGAGGTATATGATAATTTAATTAAATATACGGAAGCATTTGATAAAGAATTTGATGCTGTATTAAAGAGCGATGTTGATTATACTAAAGAGATTTTAAATATCGAAAGAGAACAAGAAAAGCCACGTAAGGATTTTGCTTGCTGGAGTGATGTTAAAAATTCTATTTGGTATATGTTTAAAGACTTATATAATCCGGAAAATTATGAATGGATGAAGATTACTGATAAAGCAGAAATTAAGAATATCTGTGAGACATATTTTAATAATTATTATAATCAAGATGATGATAAAGAAACTTGGTTTAGTAAAGTTAAAGAATTAGCAGAGAGTTTGGGATATGCTAGCAATATGAAAGAATATAAGGCTAATCCAGATGCTTATAAGGGAAATGTAGCTGATATTTCAACAGTATTAAGAGTTGCTTTAACAAGTAAGAGTCAAACACCAGATCTTTATGAGATTATACGTATATTAGGTAAAGATGAATGTTTAAATAGAATTAATAATTTGTAAAAATAAAAAGCAATAATATATATTGCATAAATATAAATAATAATGATAAAATAAAAGTGTGAGA